>CAYXAK010000071.1:0-9321 GCA_964462585.1 uncultured Halanaerobiaceae bacterium | reverse complement strand
GAAATAGCCAGCTCCTCTGAGGATATGGCTGCCGGAGCTGAAGAGCAGGCCGCCGGCATCAACAGGGGCAATGAGGAACTGGAGGATCTGGGGACAGTGCTAAAAGAGGTCAGTGATCATATGGAGGAGATCCGGAATCTATGCGATGAAATGGACGATTTTCGCCGGATCAATTCCAGTGAGATGAAGAAGCTGGATGAAAAGTCCCGGCGCAATGATGGATCCATCCAGAAGCTTGTAAATGTGGTTGAGAATGTGGGCAGCAGAACCGAGGATATCTCCAGCATAAACAGAAAAATTCAGGATGTGGCCGAACAGATAAATCTGCTGGCTTTAAATGCTTCAATCGAGGCGGCCCGGGCCGGTGAGAAGGGCCAGGGTTTTGGCGTGGTGGCCGAGGAGATAAGACAGCTTTCCACCGAGACCGATAGTTTTGTGCAGGAGATAAGCAGTACAGTCCAGGAGCTGATAGATGAGATCGAGGAGGCTCTGGAGAGGGGCGGAAATTTGCGGAAAACCTCAAAAGAACAGATAGAGAGTGTAGATTCCGTTCGCAGTGCCTTTGCCGACCTGGAGGAAAAGCTGCAGGAACAGGATGAAATACTGGAGCAGTTCAACATCTCTCTGGAAAATTTGAAGGAGCAGAAAGGCGATCTCAATGAGATTTTTCAGGATCTGGCCTCTTCCTCTCAGGAGTTTGCGGCCAGTGCCGAGGAGATATCCGCTTCTATCGAGGAGCAGTCTGATTTCGTATCCGAGCTGCGCTCCACCAATGAAAAATTGTTCGAGCAGGCAGCCTCACTGAGAAGAAAGCTGGCCAGATTTGAATGAAATACGAATAATTGGAGATTCTCCCTTGACATATGTGATTGCAGTGTATATAATTAATAATAGTTATTGATAAGAATAAATTGCTGGTTAAATATGGATTTAACTGCAGACTAATTATCACAACTGGAGGGAAATAAAATGGAAATTTATGATGATCTTCAGGTCTATCTTTCAAATCTTGCTGTTCTCAACAGCAAACTTCACAATCTGCACTGGAATGTAGTCGGCAGACAGTTCGTCCAGATCCACGAATTCACAGAGGAACTCTACGAGGAATTCTTCGTATATTACGATGATATCGCAGAGATACTCAAGATGAAAGGAGAGATGCCCCTGGTCAGGATCGAGGATTATGCCCGGGAGGCCACAGTGGAAGAGCTTGAGGCCAGGGAATTCGATCAGGATGAGGCTCTGGAGATAGTGCTCGATGATTTGAAGGAATTGAAATCGATGGCCGTTGAGATTAGAGAGTCAGCAGATGAAATCGACGAATTCGATGTAGTTGGTGAGCTTGAGGAACATATAGATTACTATAACCTCAAGATCTGGTTCCTGGAGAGCATGCTGGCCGGATAAATCACAGCAGGGGTTAGCTCACAGCAGCTTAAAACAGCACTGCTTTTTTGTAAAGAGAGCTTTAAGGGGAGATCATCGATGGCAGCGGTAATCCCCTTAAAGCCTTTATTTTTTTGTCTGCAGGGGCGGGGTGAAAGCTATCTTTCAGGCTTTCTTGAAATATTACTGCTATTTTATCATAATATTTATCAATTGATATATAAATGTTGAATATGAAAGCTAAGAGATGGTAAAATGTAAATGCAGGGTGATTGTTGACAGCCATGCGACAGGAGGCAGGATGAGCTGGAGTGAAGTTGAGCTTAGCCAGCCTGGCAGGAGCTGCAGTGTTAGCCTCACAATACAGCAAGGGAGGTAACTTTCATGGTGGATGGAGATCTGCCTGAAGTTTTTCAGGAGCTAACAGCTGAGGCTGAAGAGCTGCCCGATAACTTCTACAGATATTTTCTGCTGGAATTCGATGAAAATTTCCCCTACCGCTTCAGAAATATGGAGATAATCGCTCGAGGTGCCAGGCGCAGCAAAGGTGAGTCATTTTTTGAGGATGAATACAGGGACAACATAATAAAGATAAAAATAGCAGCTGAAGATGATCTCACAATCGAAAGTTTGCGCAATCGACTCAGGGATAGAGTCTCTGATGCTCTAAAAAATTATGTCTGAATAAGGCTGAAGGTCAATATATTTCTGCTCTGATTCCCCCGGGATTGTCCGGGGATTTTTTATTTTTGGGTAAAACCATAATTTATTTTTTGGTCATATTTTCCCTTTATGCAGGTGAAAAGCAGGATTTTCAGCAAAATCCTTTAAATATAAATGTCGAAAGGGAGGTATGACATGAAGCCAATAAATTACATAATCGGTTTGCTGCTTTTCTTTCTGGCGCTGCTGGCCGGCATAATACTGCCGGAGCTGGACCTGGAGTTCAGCGTAAGCGGGTTCATAGTTCACCGCTCTGCTATAACTCACAGTATTCTGGTTCCGCTCATCTGGTATCATCTGACAGGACGGAGGAAAAGAAGAATAAACAGATTTATAGGGATGGGTTTATTTCTGGGGGTTGCGGTTTATCTTTCATATTATTTTTATCCCGTTGTCTTTGAGGGGGGCTCACCCATATTCTTTCCGCTGCTGGGCAGTTTTGAATTTTTGAGCCCGGCCATCTCCACCCAGGTGGCCACACTGGTTACTCTGCTCTGGTTTTTGGGCAACATATACTGGGGTGTTGAATATTATTTTAAGCTCATAACTTCCGGCACAGGCTTTCAGCTTTTCTCGTTTATATCGATCGTTCTGGCCTTCTATGGCTTCAGCTATTTTTCCGGTTTGAGCTGGGTTATGCCGGCCATAATATTTGCGGCGGCTGTGGTGGCAGTTAAGAGCTGAAGGTTCACAAAAATTGCTGTGAGTGCAGGGGCAGAGCTTTAAATTTAAGAAAATTATAAATCAAACTGCATAAATCCAGATTTTGCAGTTGTGCAGCGGGTACTGCTTTGTTATAATGAATAAAAGCATAGTTATATAATTGATTTTATCTGCCCATTACTGGAGGAGGAGAAACCTGTGGAGAAAATTGCTATTGTTACGGACAGCACCTCCGATCTGAAGCAGGAGGATCTGGAAAAATATGATATCAGATCCCTCCCGCTCAAGGTGAATTTTGCCGAGGAACAGTATCTGGACCGTGTGGATATTACTCCGGCTCAGGTCTATGAAGCCATGGAGGAGGAGATACCCACCACTTCCATGCCCTCACCCCAGGAGATAGAAGATCTCTACACAGAGCTCAAAGAGGAGGGCTATACCCACATTATCTCCCTGCATATATCCGGGGGACTTTCGGCCACCTGCGATAACTGCAGGATGGTGGCTGCTGAGATGGAGGGTATTGAGGTGGAGGTGATCGATTCCAGGATGCTCTCTATGGGACTTGGCCGCCTCGTTCTCTATGCCAGAAAGCTTCTTGATAATGAGGAGCTGAGCTTTTCAGAAATTCTGGAGAAGATAAGGGAGAAGCGGAGTGAGATAGAGATATACTTTGTGGTAAAAACTCTCAAGTATCTTAAAGAGGGAGGCCGGATTGGCAAAGTATCCGGCACTTTAGGCGAGCTGCTCAGCGTCAAACCCATAATCTCCATCGATGAGGAGGGTGAATATTTCACTGCCGAAAAGGTTAGAGGCCGGGCCCGCTCCATTGCCAAAATGGCATCGATAATTGAGGAGAAGCTGGAAGAGGGCCGGGAGTATTTTCTGGATGTGATGCATGCCGATGCGGAAGATGAAGCGGAGAAGCTGCGAGAAAAGTTTGCTGATATGCCCTCGATCCGGGAGATCTTTCTGGGGGAGATAAGCCCTGTGATGGTCGTTCATGCCGGCCCGGGACTTCTGGGAATGTGTCTGACCGAGGTTTATTGATCTTAGCCATATCTAACCGGACTTTGAAATGAGGAGGGAAATATCAATATGAAGATGATGTATGGGATGCTTATGGCACTCACACTTCCCGCTTTATATTCTATCTATGCCTACCGCCTTCAGGCCCTGCTGCTGATACTGACAGGTGTTATCTCTGCTGTGGCAGCTGAGGCCATCTACCAGAAGCTGACAGGACAGAAAGTCACGGTGAAGGATGGCAGTGCTGCTGTGACCGGTCTGCTTTTATCCCTTGCGGTATCAATTTCCACTCCTCTCTATGCCCTGGGCATTTCTGCTGCCTTCGGTATAATTGTGGGCAAACAGCTCTTCGGCGGAGTGGGCAGAAATCTCTTCAATCCCGCAATTTTTGGCAGGCTTTTTTATCTCTTTGCCTTCCCCGATTCCATACTGCCCTGGCGTCAGCCGGTTGATATGACCACAGCGGCAACACCGCTGGAAATTCTGCGGGAAGGTGGAGAAACACCCCCTGTGCTGGATATGTTTCTGGGGCGTATTCCCGGCACCATAGGCGAGATATCTGCCTTACTGCTGCTGGTGGGAGTTATTTACTTAATATATAAAGGATATGTGCGCTGGAGAATACCTGCAAGCATATTCAGCACTGTGCTGGTTTTATCTCTGGTCGCCGGCCAGAACCCGCTTTTTCACTTCTTTGCCGGCAGTCTGATGCTGGGGGCCTGTTTTATGGCCACAGATCCCATGACATCACCACGCTATCCCAGAGGTCAGATCGTGTTCGGCATAGGTATAGGATTGATCATCATGGCCATGCGCTGGTGGGGCTGGCAGACACCGGGTGTATATGAGTTTACTGAGGGCACCACTTTTGCCATCGTGGCCATGAACCTGTTTGTGCCCAAACTCAACAGCATCTTCAAACCACAGCGCGGTTGAAATCCAACATAGATTTTAACGGAGAATCATACAGGAGGTATAAAAATGTCTGAGTTTGCTGTTTTCCGGGTGCTGTCCCTGGCAGTGGTAATGGTGGTTGTCGGCCTGGTCTGGTTCAAAGTGGGCACAGGCCGGCTGAAAAAAGAGGGTGTCGATGAATCTCAGGCCAGATCGCGGGCTAAAAAGCAGGCCGTAAAATACTCCATAATTCTGGGGGCATTCTATATGGTCCTCACGCTGACGGGTATCTTCAGCTGATCATACACTTCATAAACTATGGAGACAAACAGCAGATAAAATAAAGGGCTGAGTCAGTTTAAGACAGCAGAACACGAAATAATCAACAGATTTGATCACAATAAGAGGTGAATTGGATGGCAGAAATTACTGCAGGAATTGTGGGTTACGGAAACCTGGGCGGTGGTGTGGAGAAAATTCTGGAGCACCATGATGATATCGAGCTTTTAGGTATCTTCACCCGCCGTCCTGTTGAGTCACTTTCGGTCAGCAGTGAGGATATAAAGGTTTTAAATGTCGATGAAGCTGAAAATTATCAGCAGGAGATAGATGTCATGTTTCTCTGCGGTGGCTCTGCCCGGGATCTGCCCCGGCAGGGTCCTGAGTTTGCCCGCATGTTCAATACCGTTGACAGCTATGATAACCATGATAAAATCCCGGAATATTTTGCCCGCATGGACGGGATAGCCCGGGAAAATGATAACACCTGTGCGGTCGGCATAGGCTGGGATCCGGGACTCTTCTCGCTGAACAGGATGCTGATGCAGGCTATCCTGCCTCAGGGTCAGGGCTATACCTTCTGGGGTGAGGGTGTAAGTCAGGGCCATTCCGACGCCATACGTGAACTCGAGGGAGTTTTTGATGCAGTGCAGTATACCATACCCCGCCAGCAATATATCGAAGATGTGCGCGGTGGAGAGACTCCCCCTCAGGCCGCGGAGAAGAGACACCTCCGCCGCTGTTTTGTGGTTCTGGAGGAGGGAGCAGATGAGGAGGAGATAGCCCGCAGCATCCGGGAGATGCCCAATTATTTTGCCGGCTATGAGACCGAGATAAATTTTGTTTCCCGGCGGGAACTGAAGCAGGATCATGCCGGCATGCCCCATGGAGGTTTTGTCATGAGAAATGCCCGCACCGGCAGCGGGAATGAGAATTCTCAGATCATGGAGTTTTCTCTCGATCTGGACAGCAATCCCGAGTTCACCGCCAGTGTGATGGCAGCTTATGGCCGGGCTGCTGTCAGGCTCAACGAGGAGGGCAGAACGGGGGCCAGAACTGTCTACGATATTGCCCCTTCCTATCTCTCGTCTCTTTCACCTTCAGAGCTGAGAGAGAACATGCTGTAAACCCCTGGCATGCAAACCTGAGTGGAGAGGTATAATTTGTGTGAATCCTTTTAAATTGCGATCACCCCTTGACATCTGCCTCTATGGATATTACAATGCTGTAAGGTTGCCTGTAACGGGCAGCCTCCAACAAATACACTATATATAAAATAGGGGTGATCCACTGTGAACAGCGTTCTCAGCAAAATTTTTAATCGCGATCTTCTGACACGCATCATGATTCTTCTGACCGGTGTTTTTCTCATCAGCCTGGGTATATTTCTCTTTATCAATTCCCAGCTGGGTTCCGATCCTGTTACTGTGCTTATCGACGGCATATCCGAGACTCTGGGCCTTACTGTGGGCCAGGCTAACTTTTTGATCAACGGCGGTATAATACTGGCCCTGCTGCTTCTGACGGGAAGAAAGTTCGGCCCGGGCACCATCCTCCATGCAGTTTTTGTGGGAATATTTGTGGATATGCTCTTCTATATATTCGGTGATGCCACACCGCAGTTTATACTCTACAGATTCATGATGCTGACGGCCGCTCCCATCTCTCTCGGCAGCGGTATAGCCATATACGTTTCCGCCGGGATGGGTGAGGGTGCATTAGAGGCCCTGATGATGCTCCTCAGGGAGAAATCCAATTTCTCCCTGAAGATCATCAAGGTGGCCATGGATATTACCTTTGGTGCGGCCGGTGTGCTGCTGGGTGCCACCTTCGGCATAGGCACTCTCTTTGGAGCTCTGGCCATAGGGCCCGTCACCCAGCTTGCTTTTGGATATGTAAGAAGAATTAAAGCCTATGCCGGATACAGGCAGAATTCCTGAAGAAAAAACACAACCGCTGTTTTCCCCTGCCCTCCGGGGCAGGTTTTAAAATTACTGAATTTGTCCGATAATTGTGAAAAAGGTATCCGCATGTCGTTTTCTGGAGGTGCATAAATTGCAGATAGAGATGATGACGGATAGAGAGGAATTAAAAAGGGCAGTAGAACTGTGGAATCGCCGCCACCGGAACTATCCGCTGAGGGAGGGTTTTTTGGAGCAGAATCTGCTTGCTCCCTATGCCGGTGTGGAGGTGGAGCTTTTTGCCGCACGTAAAGACGGAGTTATGGCCGGCATGGCGGCCCTGAAATGGTTCTCCGGGCATGTTTCTGATCATATAGATCATAACCGGGGATTTATATCGCTCTTCACCGCCGAGCAAGGTGTGAGGGTGAGACTTCTTGATTTCTGCCTGGATTTTCTGGGAGAGAGAGGAGCTGAGGAGGTTAGACTGGGAGGTGATCCCCAGAATTTTCTGCCCGGCCTGCCCGCCGAATTTGGCGGCGATGAGCTTGCTTTCTGGCAGGAGGCCGGCTTCGAAGCGGGAGAGCCTGTTTACGATTTGAAGAGAACATATGGGGATGGTGGATATCCGCTTCAGTTTGACTTTGCCGGGGATCAGGATCATCTCAAAATCATGCATTGTGATCGGAATCTGAGGGATGATCTGCTGCAGTTTCTCGAGCGGGAGTTTCCCGGCCGCTGGCATTATGAAGCCCGCAATATCTGCCGCTGGCCTGCGGGCCTGAGGGATTACTGGCTCCTGCTCGATGTGAGTGCGGGTGAGGAAGATGATTTTGCTGCAGGGGAATCAGCCGTGCTGGGATTTGCCCGCGTTAACCGCTCAGATGGCTATTACCGGGGGCCCAATCTGAACTGGCCCGGTGATAGCGGGTTGCCTGAGGCCGGTGTGGGTCCTCTGGGCCTGGCCGCATCCGCCCGGGGCAGAGGATTAAGTCTGCCCTTTCTGGACGGCATCTTCCGCAGGCTCTATGAAAGAGGCTATCGGGAGATAATCATAGACTGGACAGAGCTCGTTGAGTTTTACAATAAATTTGGCTTTACGGTTCGGCGCAGATATGTTCCGCTGACACTCACCTAAAAAATTCTTAACATCATTTGCAGGTATGAGTAAATTTATGTAGAAATTGTATGGATAAGAATTGAAGGGAGTGTGATGTGCGTGGTGAGCAGAAAAAAAGAAAGTTTATTTTTAATCGTCGGCTTATCTGTGATGGTCTCACTGGCAGTTATGTTATGTATCCCGCTGTCAGCACAGGCTCAGGAGGAAGCCGGGGACTTTCTGCGGGCAACCGGCTATACCCGCCCCCGGAAGACCGTGGAAAAGTCTCCCTCTGCGGCCGGTGAAATAGCTGATATAGCGGTCTCGCCGGGAGACACCGTGGAAGAAGGCGAAGTTCTTCTCAGGCTGGATAGCTCACAGGCGGAAAAAGAGGTGGAGGCAGCTGAGAGCAACCTCAAAAGGGAGAAAGCTTTGTTGAGAGCTGAGGAGCAGTCACTGCAGCAGGCTGAGATCTCACTCCATCTGGCCCGACACGAACTGGAGAGGCTAAAATCCCGGAGCAGAGATGTGCTGGAAGCTGAGAAGGAACTGGCCGCCATAGAACTGGATTTTGAGCAGGGGGAATTTGACAGGGCTGAGAGACTATATCAGCGTGATGCCATGGAGGATGTTGAGTTCTCCCGTTATCGATATAATCTCGATCTGGCCCGTCAGAACTACAATATAAGCCAGCACAGGCTGGAGGAACAGCAGCAGGAAGATGCCGACAGAGTCGAGGAGGCCGGGCTGAGGGTCGAGGAGGCTGAAAGATCACTGGCTGCCGCTGAGAACCAGCTGGAGGCGGCTGAAAGCAGGGTCGATAGTGCCCGGGTGGAGCTGGAGCAGTCCCGTTTGAGGCTGGAAGAGTATGTAATCAGATCGCCTGAGGATATGATGGTTCTGGAAAAGCATGTTGAATCCGATGAATACGCTGCCGCCGGTGAGAGGGTTATAACCCTGGCCAGCACTGAACTGCAGATTTTAATAGAACCCGATGAGAGGGAAGCCGGTGAGATTTTCATCGGTCAGTCCGGTCAGGCCGTGGTGGAGGCATATCCCGACAGGCCTTTTCCCGTTGAGGTCAGGGAAATAGCTCCACATGTTGATCTTGACCGGGGCATACTGGAAGTGGAGCTGGAGATCGAAGAAGAGATCCCGGACCTCCTTCCCTATATGACCGTATCGGTCGATCTTGAGCCGGAGGAGGAATAGCATATGTGGTTTGAATTGAAGATGGCAGTCCGCTTTCTCATATCAGGCCGTCTGCAGACACTTTTGATAGTTCTGGGTATAACCATAGGTGTGGCTGTACAGGTCTTTCTGGGCTCGCTCATAGGTGGGCTGCAG
>CAYXAK010000070.1:0-9353 GCA_964462585.1 uncultured Halanaerobiaceae bacterium | reverse complement strand
GAAAGATATGCAGTAAGTTTCTGGCCTCAAGCCCTTCCTTGTTCTCCTGCAGAAGGTAAATCCCATAGGTCCAGATGATGACGTTGAAGGGTATCTGGCCTATAGCCCCGTAGAAAATACCGTATTCGGGAAAGATAGCGCCCAGCACCGGCAGCCCCATATAACCTACATTGGAAAAGATGATCAAAAATTCCAGTGTGCGCTTATGGCGTGAGCTTCCGGGCAGATAATGGGCGGCAAAACGTGCTATTGCCATTACGAGCAGATAAACTCCGGCCCAGGCCAGCAGCAGATAGATCACATTTTCCAGAAACCCGGGCTCTATATCGACAATCATAGCCGAAATAATCATAAAGGGCAGTATATAATCCAGAAGCAGACCGAAGAGAAAATCCAGCTCGTCAGATCCGATGGTTCCCCTTCTGCGCAGGTAGTAGCCTAAAAATAGTATCAGAAAGAGTGCAATTATTTGATTCAGCACCGGCATAAATGCCATATATTATATGCTCCTATTATATATTCTCTAATTTTAAGCTGTTTTTAAGCGTAATATCCATACGTTTTATACATTATAACATGTTATTTCAGATCTTTCATGGCCTCTGAGGGCTCCACTTTAGCCGCCTGCCGGGCCGGTATTACACAGGCCAGTGTGGTCACAACCACACCGATGACGAAGGCCACGGCCAGGCTGGAGAGCGAAAATTCAGGGTAGACTACCGTATCTATAAGAGTATCACCGCCCATGGCTTCCATCACCTCTCCGAAATCCAGACCTGTGCGGGAGAAGATAGCGGTGATGAAGCCGCCCACCATTATCCCCAGCAGGCTGCCGGCAATTCCCATAAAACCGCCCTCAGCGGTGAAGAGCATGATTATCTCGCGCCGGCTTAAGCCCAGAGCCGCCATCGTTCCTATCTCCTCCGTCCTCTCCTTGATGATCATCTTCAGCGTATTTATGACCACGATAGAGCCCAGAAAGACCACTCCCGCCATCACCACAAAAATGATGCGCTGGTAGGCTATCAGCCACTGCACTATACCACCGGCCTCACGCCAGCTGGTGATCTGATATCTATCCGACACACCGTAACCTGCCATGAGATCATTGAGTCCGGCGATGAGAGCATCGGTATCCTCCCGCTCCCGGGCCATAACCAGAAGCTCGGTGGCCTCACCCGGCATATCCAGCATCTCACCGGCCTGATCAAGGGGAATGAGGAAGGCATTTTCATCGAAATAGGGCAGATCGGTCTCTATCCGCCCTGTGATGGTGAGTGTGCTCCCCTGCAGTGAGCGGAAGGCTGTGCTGTAGATGAGGGTGATGGTATCACCGACCTCCCGCTCCAGTTTATCCATCAGCCTGCCGCCCATGGCTATCTCCCGGCTGCCGGGTTGAGGCAATCTGCCGGCGCTCAGCTGCCGGGGAAAATCGGTCAGATTCTTCTCGGCTTCGATATCGACACCCCAGCCCTGCATATGCACCATATCCTCGCCCTCAGCACGGGAGGCCCCGAATTTGAGCCGGGGCAGCGTGCCCGCCACCTGCTCGAGACCGCCTATCTGCCGGCGCATCTCCTCCAGATCCGCATCCTCCCAGCCATCGACCGGATAATATAAAGACATCGTTCTCTCCCGCCGGGCATATTCGCTGTGCACGATGCGGGCATGACCGGAGTTAAGCTGAATAAAATTGTTAAATGTGGATTCACTGTAGCCCAGAAGGAGGCCGCGGTAAAAAATGCCTATCACCACGGCGATGACGATAGCCGAGATGGAAACAGCCGTCCTCAGCTTATGGCGGCGCAGGTTGCGCAGGGCTATGGAGAGGATTAATTTCATTTTATCGCCCCCGGTCTTTAATTGCGGAGAATCTCCGCCGGATCCTTGCTTGCCCCCCAGTAGGCGGGCGGCAGTGCGGCCAGGAAGGATACAATGGTCGAATAAAAGAATACAAAGATGAAAGCACCCGGGTTCCAGTGGCCGTAGACGACCGCCATGGAGATGGGAATATCGAGCTCACCCTCCATGCCGGCATAGATGTTGATACCGTAGGTTTGAAGCAGATATACCGCAAAAGCCCCCATGATACAGCCCAGAATTCCGCCCAGCACACCGATACCGCCGGCCTCCAGGGCCAAAACAGCCGTTATCTCTTTGATCTTCATGCCCATGGCCTTCATCATGCCTATCTCCTGCAGGCGCTCCAGCACCATCAGCACCACCGTGTTGATAATCCCCGCCACTGCCAGCAGCAATATTATCCCCAGTATAAACACCAACACCGTCTGGGAGTACTCCTCCATGATCTTCAGTTCCTCAGCTCCTTCCTCCCAGGTATATGCCTGATAATCATAGCCCCTCTCAGCCATCATATTATTTATCTCCACTGCAGCACCATCGGCAAGATCGCTGTCCGCAAGCCTCAGAGCCAGGTGGCTGTAATCATCTTCCACCACCAGTGCCCTTTGAGCTGTTTCCAGGGGCAGATAGACATAATATTCGTTAATCTGGGGATTGGGCGTATCCAGAAGCCCGACCAGATTGAGATCTATGACATTGAAAGCTTCCTGGCGGGTGCGCACTATCAGCATGAAATTATCACCCGTCTCCAGCTGCATATCATCGGCCAGCTTCTCCCCCATCACGGCCTGCTGGCTGCCGGCTTCGATAAATTCACCTGCAGCCATACCTTCTTCCAGGCGAAAATTTTCCCTTTCACTCTCCGGCTCTACCGCTCTGCCCACCACGGGCAGATCATCCCGCCCGTCGCTTAGCTCGGCTGTAAAATCCAGGCGGGGAGAGGCCCCCTGCACTCCGGCAGCGTCAATAATTTCTTCCCTGAGCCCGGAATCGATATGAATCAGGCTGTCCAGGGGATATTCCTCCCGCTCCTGCCAGTAGGCCGGTGAGGTGATCTGGATATGACCGAACTGGTAATCGGTTATATTTTGATAGGAGGACTCCATCATACCAGCCACCAGGGCATCAGCAAAGACATAAAAACATATTATGGCGGCTATCACCAGGGCGGTGTATACCGTTCTCTTTTTGTTGCGGGCCAGATTGCGCAGGGCTATTTTCAAAAGCATAATCTATAAACACCCGCCTCTTAGTGTCCGTCCTCTTAAACCGGTTATCCAGCAATTTCTTTTCTCATATTATCTAAACCGACCGATGGTCTTCGAGGATATTATACCCCTTTTGCTGACCAGCTGTCAAGAAAAATGGCACTGCTTCCACCTTGACATCACGATCGATATTTACTATAATTCAGGCTGGAAGAGGCGATAACTATTGCAGCAATAAAATGCGGTGGGGTGGCCAAACCCGGTTAAGGCAGAGGGTCGCAAGCCCTCAATTGCTGGTTCAAATCCAGCCCCCACCTCCATTTTTATTTGTGCATTATTAAAGGCGCCGGATAAAGAAATCATCCGGCGCCTTTAGTGATGGATCTAGACTTTACACTATTTTTATTGATGATCAGAAGCCTTATTTAGGATGCCCGTCTGGTTTCAGCTATGACCTGCAGACGACCACTGGCAGCAAGGTAAAAACCATATACAATAAAAGCAATAGCTGGAATTAACATAAAGTAAGCTACAGTGAGGCTGGGATAAAAGAGAACTAATCCCGATATAACTGCCAGTACAGATCTTATCATGCGATCCTTTATCTTATTATTATGGTATTTGCCATGCAATGCGAAGGTGAGCCCCACTGTCCCTATCGCCACTATTGCCGCAGACCATACCTGAGCTGCTCCCAACTCTACTACCATATTGGGCCGGGTAAATACCGCTGCCATAAGCACCAGCAATGGCAGACAGTATTCAAGTGATTTGATTATAGTTCTGGTATAATTGGAACCTGCCACCTTAGAGGTGACAGCGGCAGTGAGCGAGGTGGGAGGAGACAGGTGCCCAAAGACTCCTATGAAAAAGGCAAAGAAATGCACGGACCAGGTGTGCAGACCCAGATCGGTCATAGTCGGAGCTACAGCCAGAGCAACCATTATATAAACCGGAGCTGGCGGCAATCCCATGCCCAGCACATAACCGAATAAAAAGGCAACCCCTACCACCAATACTACATGTATAGAAGCCGCCTGAACCATCAGAGCACCTATTCGGGTGGGCACACCTGTTATCTCCAGTGCTCCTGCCAGCATACCCAGCACTGATAGAAGCACCGCTAAATCAGCTCCTAAAGACGCCAGGGTATCAACCGATCGAAAATAAGGGGCAAGAAATTGTTTAACCCCCTGCCAGCCGCGCAGATCTCTGAAATTGTCCAGCAAGAATACAGCCGTAAGGAATATGACTAGTCCTACCAGCACCCTCACTGCTGCTGCCATAGCAGTCATTCTTACCACACCCATCAACAAAATCAGGGAAGTTATAACAGCTACGAAAGCCAGAAAATTAGCTCTATCGATAATCGTAATTTTAGCTTCCTCAAGTAGAGAAGCCTCATCCTGAGAATATTCTCTCTCCTCCTGATACTGGATGGTGAGCAAAAATACGGCCAGGCTCACCGATACAAAGTAGACTATCGCCGGACCGAAACCCCGAATTATCACATCAAAATAACTTACGTTGAGAAATTCCACCATGATGAAAGCTGTAATTCCCATCACAGGCGGCATCAGCTGCCCCCCTAAAGAAGAAGCGGTCTCAATCGAAGCAGCATGAAGGGCAGGAAAGCCTGCTTTCTTCAATGCTGGAATAGTCACTGCTCCAGTTGTGGCTGCATTGGCAGGCCCGCTGCCGCTGACCATGGCCACCGCAAAGGAACCCACTACTGCTGACTGGGGCAGGGCATGGACAGATATTTTAGCTATTTTAGAAGCCCACTTCATTATAGAACGAATGCAGCCAAAACCCCGCAAAAAGCCCAGAATCATTATAAAAGAGACGATCAGTGTCAATCCCAGCTGGGGAAGATCAGCATAAACCCCGGTATCCATCTCCAGACTCATAGCCTGTAAAATACGGGTCCAGCTCAGACCTGAATGCCTAAACATTCCAGGAACCATGTAACCATAAGCGGCATATAAAAGCAGAGCCGCCACTATTATAAATATTGGCTTATACTTTCTGTAAGCATATTCCAGTGTGAAAATAACCGGTATTGTGGCAAATATATAATCCATCGTATTCCAGCGACCCAGCCTGAGCATCCTGATTGCATCATAATTTAAGGACATATATATACTGGAAGCCAAACCCAATATCGTTATGACCAATATCATTCCGTATCGCACAGCTTCCGGTAAGCCCGGATAATATTCATCTTTCCTCATATCAGCTAAAACAACAATTATATAAGCGATAGGTATCAGGGTAACTGCCAGCAGGGCCGGGCCACCGATTCCCAGAAACAGGTATCGAATAAGATATACAACAAAGAAAATTGAGAGAGTATAATAAAGAATTTCAATTGCTTTTTCAACGGTTTTTTTATCGGCAAATATAGCATCTTCAGCTTCATTCTTTCCTGCCATATTCATTCCCCCTGAACTATTTTTTGCAAAAATGGAAAACCTCAACAACCTGTATAAATTTAAGAACAGGGGGCACATTTTACCCTGCCCCCTGTTATAACTAACATTTAAAATGTGTTCCCGTTATTCCATTATTCTGTCATCCCACTCCTCTTCCCAGGCACCATGATCCTGAAGAAAAGCGGCCAGACCGGGATGAACTTTTATATCTTCATGTGTGGATCGAATTCCCCTCACCTGAATATCGATGAAGTCCTCATTTATCTGCCCGAATGTGGCATCAGATTCTTCCAGCTCTTCAGTATTTTCTTTAATTACTTCTAGCATCTCCACCACATCTTCTTCCGACATTACTTCAGGACCGGTATGAAAGCCGTAGAAGAATGGCACCCTGATAACCTCATCTACCATAGGATCTGTTTCAAAAACGTCGGAATCAACGGAAACAACCTCTATGCCTTCATCTTCCAGCATTTCCACCTCTTCTTCGCTGGGATTTAATACAGCGATATCTGTTTCCATCTCTGCTTCCATCAACCAGCTGGGCACAGTCCTCTCGCCTGAAGTATAAGCGTTGATGGCCTCTACATGGCCTGCCCCCAGAGAGCTACCAACCATATCTAGATCTATCTCAGTATAGTCATGTCCTACATCCAGAACTTCCATAGGGTGTAACATAGCTGCCCGCACATCCCAGGGAGCCGGCCCTGTAAAAACAGTTTCTCCTTCTAAATCTCTCCACTCCTCATACTTATCAACATCATCAGCTCTGATAGCCAGACCCACTTCCAGTGTGTAGCCCCAAAAAGTCTGCACCAGATCTCTTTCAGTCTGGTCGGCAAAACCTTCCAATCGTCTTCTGTCTTCTGCATATTCCAGAAATCCAACATCGGCTCCATAGAAAGCATCCACATCGTTCATGCCATACTGAATCATGGACTGCACGGCACCTGCCGTAGGCAGCACGTTAAAATTGTAATCTTCCATCTCTCGATTCAAAACGGTGGTCAAAGAAGTTAAAGCGGCATGTCCGGAGGAGCCCACTGAAGCTGTCCCCCAATCAACTTCCTGTACCGCATGTGCAGGTGCAGAGGCAAAAAGAGTAAAAGCCAGCATCAGCATGAGCAAAATTCCGACAGTTCCTGAAAATAATTTTCTCATATTTTTCCCCCTCGTTCCCTAGTGTTTTGGATAATAAATTGAAAGACGACCGATAATGAATATGTTCACTTTTATCACATTAACATATTATCAGTATTTCAAATTACATGCAATAAAATGTTAGCGTATACGCGTATTTTTGTCCGGCTGCTAATTTTTTTTATTTTCTCGCACCCAATATTTTTCTTGATCTCACCAGACTTCATCATTTATTATGTGATCTGGCTTCTCACCCTGCAGTGCCGCTATAACCTGCTCTAAAATGCTCTCCCTCAGCTCAGCCTCAGCCTCTTCAGAATAGAAGGCTGCATGAGGTGTCAGTATCAGATTTTCCCTCTCTTCTGCCAGCCTGAGCAGGGGATGGTCTGCCGGCAGCGGCTCTTTCTGAAAGACATCCAGACCGGCACCGGCAATCTCTCCCTCTGTAAGTGCTGTAACCAGCGCCTTCTCCTCCAGCAGGCCGCCGCGGGCTGTGTTGATGAGAATGGCGTTCTCCTTCATCAGCTCAAGCTCCTCCCGCCCGATGATACCCTCAGTTTCAGAGGTCAAAGGCAGATGGAGTGATATGATATCAGCCTTCTCCAGCAGCTCTTTCAGCTCAGCTGCTCTGAGATTTTTCAGATCGGAACGCGAGGCTAACTTCTCCTCCGCCCGCCTGTCCCAGACCAGAAGCTCAAGCCCCAGGGCTTCAGCCTTTTCGGCCAGCCTCATTCCGGTCCGGCCCAGACCCACCACACCCAGTTTCTGTCCGGCAAGGCGGTGAATCTCTCCGGCAGATCGAAAATCCTCATCACTCTGCCAGCCTCCGCCCTGCACCAGATCGTTAAGGGGAAGGATTTTCCTGTTCAGTGTCAGCATCAGTGCCAGCACATGTGTTGTGAGCTCTTCCACACAGTAGCCGGGATCATTTATCACCGGTATGCCGGCGGCTGTGGCTGCCTCCACATCGACCATATCATAGCCGGCCCCATAGCGCCCTATAACTTTAAGTTGATCGAGCTCTTCGATGACAGCGGCAGTGACCGGAGCGTGATGAACCAGAAGAGCATCGGCACCGGACGCTCCCGCGATCACCTCCTTCGCCGTCTCACACCATTCTTCCTCTAGCTCAACTTGCAGGGAGCTCTCTTCCAGCTTCTTTCTCTCCCATTGGAGATCGGGAAAAGGGAAATCAGCCCAAAAGATTTTGAGTTTTTTCCTGGCGCCAGTTTCAGATGAGGCCATATCCCTTAAATCTCCTCTCCGTGCTGTAACTTTTTGGTGGCCTGCAGAAACTCCCTGATCTCATCCGGAGAGTTGTAGTGGCAGATGGACGCTCTGATTAGATCCTCAACATCCAGCACCTTAAGTACATGGCGGCCGTAGATATTGTCTTCACGGGTGGAGAGGCTGATGCGGGCCTCATGGAAATATTTCTCGGCCAGCTCGCCGGAATCCAGGCCGGCAGCCCGAAATGAGATGAGACCCGTGCGGGGCCGGGCCAGACCATCCCAGCCCAGAAGGCGTATTCTCTCCATATCTTTCAGCCCTCTTATACTCTCATCTTCATCGCCCTCAAAGGCCAGTTCCATCAGGGCACAGGTGTGGGCCTTAATACCCTCAAAAGCCCTTCCTATCAATTTTCTATCCTCCAGCCCGTTCTCCTCTTCCTCTGACAGCTCTTCACCAAGCCAGCGCAGATAGTCGATAACGGCTGAAAAGCCGGCATATGTGGACTCATCCTCGGCCCCCAGAGCCCATTCGCCCTCAGGGCGCTCGCTGAACTGCCAGTGAGGCAGCCGGTCAAAGCGATCGTTGAACCAGGCAATGCCGCTGGCCTTCTTGCCGAAAAGCTTGTAGCCGCTGATCACATAGGCATCGACATCCAGCTCATCCACATCTATAAGGCCGTGGGGTGCGTACTGTACACCGTCGATAACGGCAAACAGATCGTAATTTATCTCCCGGGCCCGGCTCACAATCTCTTCGATATCGTTGATAGCCCCGGTCACATTGGAACCGTGAATCAGCATGAGCAGGGCGGTCTCTTCATCGACCAGCTCCAGCACATCCTGCGGCCGCACCCGACCGCTGGCGGGATCAAAATCCGCCACCCGGCGCTCAAGGCCGTACTGGCGGGCAAAAAGCTCTGTGGCTTCATAGGCAGCCGGATGTTCCAGGCTGCTTGTAACGATATTCGCCCCTTCCCGGGCTCCGGCGCAGACGGCGTTCACACAGCGAAAGATGGCATGAGTGCCGCTCATGGCGGGCATGATATGTCCCTCATCACTGCCGAAGAGAAGATGTGCATCTTCTTTGAAGCTCTGCTTTACCTCGGCGAAATGCTCTGAGGCCGGATCGACCCTCTTCTTCTGAGCATAGGAGATAACCTCTTCTAAAGCCCTCTCACCCATAGTTTTCAGCCGCAGCGCACCTGAAACCGAATCCAGAAATATTCTCCTGCCGGCATAGGGACTGGTCTCCACATAGTGAAATTTCTCCCTGAGCTCCTGCAGCAAAGCGGGCGGCATAAGTTCACTTTCCACAATATCTCCCCCTCTGATAATTCCATTTTGATTTAAGTGATCTTTCCTTAAATTTGACATCGACTCTTTTTGATGCTACAACTTAAGATAGACTCCAACATATGCGGGAGGCCACAACATGGAATTCACATTACTGCTCTGGACCATCTCCATACTGCCTA
>CAYXAK010000069.1:0-9473 GCA_964462585.1 uncultured Halanaerobiaceae bacterium | reverse complement strand
CAGCCATTCTATCGACTCCGCCAGCATGCCTGTGGTGAAATAATGGTTTAGGTTCTCATATATCTCGAGACGAAGATGGTCGGGACTTGCTTCATAATGGCTTCGGGCCCGCTGATAGAAATAGCGCTGGCCGGCCAGCGGGACAGAGCTGTCCTCCTCACCGTGGAGCAGCAGAACAGGGCGTGAGTCCAGAGCAGCTATGTTATGATAGGGATCATAATCCTCAAGGTCCACAGACTCTCCACCCGCCAGCTCAACCTCTGTATCCCGGGGATCGAACTCCAGCTCCTCTTCACTCCTCTCCTGCATCTCCTGCAGCAGAATTTCTCTGATCTTGAGCCAGGCACAGGAGCCGTTGACATTTATCATTGTGTCGACACCGGATCGGGCCGTGATCACACCGGAAGCTATAAAACCGCCCATCGAATGGCCCATGACTGCCAGAGAATCATCACCGCTGCAGCCGGAGGGCGAATCCTTCTCAAGCTGCAGATAATCGATTAAAGCAGCGGATTCCCGCACAGACTGGATTAATATGGGAAAGAAGTGGCGGGAGAGGGCTTCCTCACTGTCATAGTCCAGTTCACCCCGATCCCCGTGGTGAAAAGCATCGGGCACAACCACCCGATAGCCGTGGCTGGCTATGGTGCTGGCTCTGAATATCTGATTCTCCTTGCGTGAAGACCAGCCGTGATAGAAAATTACGCTGCCGCGGACTATCCGGCGGCCCTCTTCTGCAGATGGTTTAAATTCCAGTACAGGTATATCCGAGATCTCACTCTCATACATCTCGACCTGAGGATGCTTGAGCTCCGAGCCCATATATTTGCCCCCTAAACTATATGAATTTATTGTTAATGTTTTATAGCTATTTTAAGATTATATCTAATTCTACTATACTATTTCAGCAGATGTTATGCAAGCCATCTGCCGGGCAGGTCCGGCAGATGTTAACCGCTTATTTGTCCGGATCCATCAGGTGTGATATACTCAGGACAAAATAAAGTTTACCGCAGTGCTCTAATTTTATCAGGTGGTGAAAAGAATGAATGAAAGCAATAATAAAAATAAGAAAAAAAACAGAGAAAAGGACATAATTCTCACCGGTGACAGGCCCACAGGACCTCTGCATTTAGGGCATTATGTGGGCACACTGCAGGAGCGGATCAGGCTGCAGGATGAATATGAGAGCTTCTTCATAATCGCCGATCTGCACATGCTCACAACCAGTTCCGAGCGGGAGGATATCGAGCAGATACCCGACCTGGCCCGGGATCTGGTGCTGGACTCGCTGGCGGCCGGCATCGAACCAGACCGGGCCACCTTCTACCTGCAGTCGGCGGTGCCCGAGGTCTACGAGCTGTATACACTTCTGCAGAATCTGGTCAGCGTGGCCCGCCTGGAGAGGATGCCGACACTGAAGGAGATGGCCCGCAACGCCAGAATGGATATGACCTATGGACTTCTGGGCTATCCCGTGCTGCAGACAGCCGATATCATCGGTGTCAGATCAAATCTGGTGCCGGTTGGTGAGGATAACCGCTCACATGTGGAGATAGCCCGGGAGATTACCCGCCGCTTCAACAGCCGCTACGGTGATTTCTTTCCGGTGCCCGAAGCACGTGTCAGCCGGAGCGAGACACTCGTCGGTCTCTACGGTGATCAGAAGATGAGCAAGAGTGCCGATAACGCCATCTTTCTGCAGGATGACGCCGAAAAGGTGGAGGAGAAAGTGATGCAGATGAAGACCGACGAGAAGCGCGTAAGCCCCGATATACCCGGCCGGGTCGAGGGCAACCCTGTCTTCATCTATCACGATATCTTCAACGACGATGAGGAAGAAGTGACCGATCTCAAAGAGCGCTACCGCACGGGCAATGTGGGTGATGTCGAGGTCAAGAAAAAGCTGGCGGGAGCCATCAACAGAAGGCTGGAGCCCATGCGCAGGCGGCGGCAGAAATTTGCCGGCAGCGGCCGGGTAGAAGAGCTTATCCGCCGGGGCACGGCCAGAACCAGAGAGCGCGTGCAGAAAACACTTGAGGGCATGAAGGAGATGATGGGTCTGAATGACGCTCACCGGCAGCTGCTGGACTGATGGTCCGGATCTTCCCAGCAGATCTTTCAGTCATGATCGAAGGGCGAGGTGCGGGCATAGCCCATTCCCTTCAAGCGCTGCAGCGATCTGATCACCTCTCTTAAGTTGTAGCAGATGTTCCGGCCGCCTCTCCTCCTGTAGAGTTCACTGCGATCGGGATAGATGGCGGCTTTCTGATAGGTGCGGATAGCGCTGTGCAGATCGCGCAGATAGAGGTTAAGTTTGAGCAGCTCGTCGACCACATCGGCCGACAGATGCTCGGAATAGCGTGTGTTCAGCACCCGCCACAGATCCTCGGCCTGATCCAGAAAATACTCATGGTAATCCTCATCCAGGAAATTTTCCTCCACCGTCTTAAGCAGCCTGTCATCATCCCACTGCAGAATCTCCCGCAGGTAATCATATTTCTGTTCGATGATCTTCTCCTCCACCTTTTCAAGCTCCTCTTTTCCCTCTTCTTCAAAGGCTTTTTCACTCCGGACTTCAGGCCGGGGCCTGCGGTCTGCAGCCGGATTGGCCTGAAATGCAAACAGCTCCAGCAGCAACTCATCCCGCAGTATGCTGAGTGAACGCGACAGTATATGCTCCACCTCGTCCCTGACCACATTCCAGCGTTTGCGGCGGGAGCGGAGCAGCAGCTGATCGACTATGAAGAGAAACATGACCGCACCTATGAGCTCCACCATAATATCCTGGGCAAAGCCCTCACCGAATAGCCAGAGAAAGGCAGAGCCGGCGAAGGCCAGAATGAGAATGATATATACCGTCAGGGGCTGATCGTGATAGAACCTCTTTGGTCTGCCATCAGCATCATTCGGGCCGGCCATATAATTTCACCTCCTCAATTCGCCTTAATTAGATCAGGTATTTCAGGAAAATGTGCCGGTTCTGACCGCCTCACCCCCGCGCATCATCACCCTGCCCCGGGCTATAACATCGGTGATCTCCAGGGATTCCGGGTCCAGCATGACGATATCGGCATCATATCCGGGCAGAAGCCTGCCTTTGCGGGAATCAAGCCCCAGTATGTGGGCCGGATTGGAGGTGATGAGCTGCAGAATTTGCTCGAGCTCATAATCGCTGTTCTGGACTATGCTGCGCAGCTGGCGGTAGAGTGAGCTCACCTGCCCCACTTTAAGCCCCCGGAGGTTACCCTCACTGTCAAAATCGGGCAAACTGCCCTGGCCGTCGGAGCTGAATGTTATCCTGCTGAAATCCAGCCCGGCTGCCTCTATCCTCTCCAGTATCTCCACGCCGTTCGGTCCGGAATCACCGCCCGAACCGGAGCCGCCCTCATTCTCAGAGCTGTTGGGACTGGAAGCGGTGAAATCAAGCCAGCCTCCCCTGCGGGCAAACTTAAGGCCCTGTTCGAAAACCTGGCGGCTGCGGCTGGAATGTGTGGGCAGAAACTGATCGATGGGGATCTCGCTCTCCTTCACCGCCCGCTCAAGAAAGGAAAAGCCGGGACGGGACTGGCCGCTGCCCATGTGCACATTGATAAGCCCCTTCTTGCCGGAGAGCATACCTCCTCGCCGCGCTTCCGAAGCCGCCCTGATAAACTCATCCAGATCGGGATGGGAGGAGCGGTGATCGGCTATGGCCACCTCACCCAGGCCGATTATCTCATTGATATATACGATATCATCGGCGATAGAGCCGGTCAGCGTGCGCACGGGAAACTGATAGGAACCTGTGTAGATATGAACCGTAATCCCCTCTTCGATCAGAGCCCGGGCCCGGGCCAGAAGATCGGGCATGGTGCGGGTGGTCCCATCTGTGCCCAGACAGCCCACAGCTGTCGTGACACCGCCGCGGATGGCCTGATCCAGATTGAGCGGAGGTGTGCGGGAGGCAAAGCCATCCTCACCTCCACCGCCGCTTATATGGACATGGCTGTCGATAAATCCCGGCACAACCAGTTTATCGCGGGCATCGATAACCTCCAGACCCGGCAGATCACCGCAGTCTAAATCGCCTGCGCGGGCGGCGATGCTCTCACCGGCTATAAAAAGCTCATCCCCGGCGCTGAACCGGCCTTCACCCTCCCCTGAACGTTCTTTTACTCCCCGGGAAGCTGATTCTGAACTGGGCCCGGGGTCTATTATTCTGCCCGTTTTTATCAGCAGCAATCTCTCTTCCTGCAAGATTATCACTCCTCAAATTCTGACCTAATTTCCCTGCCTCTTGGTGCACCTAAATGAATGCCAGTGCATAGATATGATTCCATCCGGCTTGACAGCGGCGGTTTTTAACGTTAGAATTTAATTATCTGAACACTTCACATTTTACAACAGCACCATGAAGATATGGAGGCAAAACATGAATTCAATTCTGTTAAAAGACGGTAGAATAATCGACGGCACGGGCAGCCCCTGGTTCAGGGGCGATATAGCCCTGGAGAACGGTGAGATCGCCGCAGTCGGTCAGAGTCTCGATTTTCAGGCCGACAGGACTGTAGAGCTGGATGGTGAGGTCATAGCACCGGGTTTTATAGATATTCACAGCCACTCCGACCTGCCGCTTTTGGCCGACGGCCGGGCCGAGAGCAAGGTCAGACAGGGTGTGACCACTGAAGTCATCGGCAACTGCGGCAGCTCTCCCGCTCCCATCTATGAGTCCGGACGCCAGGAGCTTGCCGGCGAGATGGCCGAGCGCTTCGGCCTGGAGCTGAGCTGGTCCGCCTATGACGAATTTCTGGAGGAGCTGGAGAAACAGAAAACAGGTGTCAACAAGGTCTCACTTGTGGGCCACGGGGCTATCCGCCGCGCCGTCATGGGCGATGAGGACCGCAGGCCCGATGACGGGGAGCTGGAGGAGATGAAAGAAATTCTGGCCGGTGCGCTGCAGTCCGGTGCCGCCGGGTTTTCCAGCGGGCTCATATATCCACCCTCGGCCTATGCCGGAACAGATGAGCTGATAGAGCTGGCCCGAACTGCAGCACGGGCCGGAGGCTATTATGCCACTCACATGCGCCACGAGGGCGAGAATCTGCTCAAAGGCATAAAAGAGGCCATAGCCGTGGGCCGGGAGGCTGAAATTCCGGTCCAGATATCACATCATAAGGTAGCAGACCGCCAGAGCTGGGGGCTGAGCGAGAAATCGCTGGCACTGATCGAAAAGGCCCGCAGGGAAGGAGTCGATATCACCTTCGATGTCTATCCCTATCTGGCCACATCCACCGGGCTTTCCGCCCTGCTGCCGGACTGGGCCCATGAGGGCGGCAGGGAGAAGATGAAAGACCGTCTGGAAAACGATGATGAAAGAAAGAAAATTGCCTCCTATCTGCGGGAGAAGGGAGCCCGCCGGGGCTGGGATAACATCTACATAGCCAGCACCAATATCGATAAATTCTCCGATCTGACCGGCAGAAACCTGCAGGAAGCCGGTGAGATGATGGAGCTAAAGCCGGCCCGGGCCGTGATGGAGATACTGCGCCAGGAGACGGCCCGTGTGGGCATGATCGGCTTTGCCATGTGTGAGGAGGACCTGCACAGAATCATAAGCCACCGCTGTGCCATGGTCGGCAGCGACGGCAGCGCCCTGGCCGCCAGCGGTGTGCTCAGACGGGGAAAACCCCATCCGCGCAGCTTCGGAACATTCCCCCGTGTGGCCGGCCCCTTCGTGCGGGATGAAAAACTCTTTCCCCTGGAAGAGGCCGTCTTTAAGATGACCGGTTTTCCCGCCTGGCGACTGGGCCTTTCCCGTCGGGGCCTGATCAGAGAGGGGCTGGCTGCCGATCTGGTGGTCTTCTCACCCGATGAGATCGAAGATCGGGCGGATTTCGACGACCCTCACCGCTATCCGGCCGGCATCAAAATGGTAATCGTCAACGGTGAGATCGTCGTGGAAGAAGGTCACCATACCGGAAAAAGACCGGGCCAGCTCCTCCGAAGCTGCTGACAGGAAGGACTATTCCACAGTCACGCTCTTGGCCAGATTGCGGGGTTTATCTATGGAGCGCTCGAGATCCCGGGCGGTATAATAGGCTATCAGCTGCAGCGGTATGACCATCTGCACACCGGCCCACAGCTCTCCGGCCAGGGGCAGTTCGATCAGCCGGAAGCTCTCCTCCAGCCCGGGATGCCGCCCGGCTATCTCCTCGGAGGCCAGAACTATGAGGCGGCCGCCCCGGGCCCGGACCTCCTCCACATTGCTCAATGTCTTGCGGGCCAGGCTTCTGCGGGTCATAAGTGCCAGCACCGGCACACCCTCTTCAACCAGGGCCAGTGTGCCGTGCTTGAGCTCACCGGCAGGATAGGATTCGGCGTGTATATAGGAGATCTCCTTGAGTTTAAGCGCCCCCTCCAGGGCCAGGCTGTAGTCGAGATTGCGGCCGATAAAGAAGACGCTCTCATATTCGGCCAGCTCAGGGGCCAGCTCCCGACAGATATCTCCGGTTCGGTTTAGCGTCGCTTCTATCCTGTCGGGCAGCTTCAGCACCTCACGCCGGTACTCATCCAGCTCGGGCTCCGGCAGTGTGCCCCGGAGATCTGCCAGCTTCAGTGCCAGCAGATAAAAGCCCAGCAGCATGGCCAGATAGGCCTTGGTCGAGGCCACCGCGATCTCCGGGCCGGCCTTGATATCTATGACCTGATCGGCCTGGCGGGCAATGCTGCTGCTGACAGTGTTTGTCAGTGCCAGCACACTGGCCCCCTTCTCAGAGGCCATCTCCAGCGCGGCTAATGTATCGGCGGTCTCGCCCGACTGGCTCACCACCACCACCAGCGTATTCTCATCGATGAAATTCTGCTTGTAACGCAGCTCGGAACCAAGCTCCACATCCACGGGGATGCCTGCCAGCTCTTCGATGACATGGCGGCCCACACAACCTGAATAGTAGGCGGTGCCGCAGGCTGTGATCATGATGCGATCGATCTCCTCATTCTCCTTCCAGATTTTCTCCACCTCATCCAGGCTAATCTCATCGCCCTTGAGCCTGTCCCCCAGAAAGCGGCGGGCGACGGTGGGCTGTTCGTGAATTTCCTTGAGCATATAGTGATCATAGCCCTTTTTGTCGACCATCTCGGCATCCCAGTCTGCCTGAAAATAGCGGGAGCTGAGATCGGGCTCCAGCGCTTTCTCTCTATCTCCATCTTCTTCTCCGGCGGCAGCGTGAAGCTTCACATCACTGCTGGAGATCACGGCCAGATCACCGTCCTCCAGCACATAGAACTCATCGGTATGTTCCAGCAGTGCCGGCATATCCGAGGCCAGAAAATTCTCCTCCTGCCCCAGACCCACAACCAGCGGGCTGTCCTGGCGCAGAGCGTGTATCTGCTCCGGATTCTCACGGTCCAGCACGGCCAGGGCATAGGAGCCCTCCAGCCGGCTGTCGATACGGCGCAGTGCGGCCGGCATATCTCCGGCATATATCTCCTCCAGCAGATGCACGAGCACCTCGGTATCTGTTTCGGAGGTGAACTCGTGACCATCCTGCTTTAAATCGTCTTTTAGCTCCTTGTAATTTTCTATTATCCCGTTGTGAACAACAGCAAAGCGGCCGCCGCAGTCCTGATGGGGATGAGAATTGCAGTCAGAAGGCTCGCCATGTGTGGCCCAGCGGGTGTGGCCGATACCCGTTGAGCCGGGTGTTTCAGCAGCCTGCAGGGAGCTCTCCAGATCAGCGAGTGAGCCCTCGCATTTGACCACATTGAGACAATCGGAATGAAGTGTGGCGATTCCGGCCGAATCATAACCGCGGTACTCCAGGCGCTTCAAACCGGCCAGCAGGATATCGTCAGCTGCCCTGGGGCCGGTATAACCGATAATTCCGCACATAATTAAATTTTACCTCCAGTTAATTGATATATATTTATTTCGATCGTGGTATGCAGTATATTAAACACTCAATACAAGAACTGTAAAGATAGATCCGCCCTGCCACCCCTGTTGTGACCGCGATTGCTCGCAGCTTTTAGGGATGAGCTCAGGACCGGGCAGGCCCCGGAAGCATCCGCCGACAGCTTCGATAACTTCCGACCTCGTCCTCCCGGCCAGAAAAACAGTGCCGGGAGCAGGCGCTTTATTTTACGCTTTTTCAGCTTCAACCAGGCTCCATCAACAAGCCAGACTACACCAGACTCCATTGGATTAAAACTTCTCCAGCTTCTTTTTTGCACTATCACCTCCTCAGATATCTTCTCAGAGCCTTATCCCAGCATTTTTAAGCGATTTTCATCAGCATGCTTCAGTATATCAACTTACAGAGAGAGATTAAATAGTTTGTTGTGATGAATCAGCCGCTGCCCGAAATTCATCCCGCATCAAAATAGCATCTCGGATCCAGCGAGACGGGTTTAAGGCAGTGGGATACGATATCTGCTGTAATCTCCTCCCTCTCACTCTCAGCCCGGGAAAACCCGTCGGGTTCGAAAGCGGGATCGAGCACCGATTCCAGCCTGGCCACCAGCCGCCCGATCACACACTTTGCTGCAGATCGCTCCAGCCTTTCACCCCCATCCAGTGAGGTCAGATCAATATCACTGTAGAGTCTGCGGGCCCGGACGAATTTCAGCCTCATTATCTCCAGCAGAAAGCTGCGGAGAATCTCTTTGCTGGCGCCGCCGGTGAATGAACCGCTGTTCTCTGCCGGCTGCCGGCCGGCACCATCCAGCCGGGCCGCCAGCTCACTGCGATAATCCTCGAGCACGGATCGCATCCGCAGCATCTTCTCCTCTTCGGGGGTATCGGATCCGCCTGATACCACAGCGGCAAAGATCACCCCGGCTATCTCCTCACAGCGGTCGGGGGTGATCTGCTCACTGCCCGGGGAAAATCTAAACCGCAGGCGCGTCAGCAGTTCGTTCATCCTCCGCCCGAATTCCTCCAGCTGTGACTGCATATCCAGAACAGAGCCGGCACCTTCACCGGAAGTGGCGGCGGCCAGAAGGGATTCGGCCATGATCTCAGGTCCCCTCCGCTCGATAAGGGCGGAGGGATCTTCAGTGCTCCCCCCGGCGGTCCGGGATTCATTCTCCACCTGCTGCTGCAGTTCATCGAAGTGAGAATGCAGGCCGGCCAGCAGGAAGAGGTATATCTCAAGGATGAGATCCAGGCGCATATACCGGTCCTCGACCTGAGTCCACCGGGGCCAGATACTCTGCAGCCTGCCGGCGATATCCGCGGCAGAATCTTCAGTGAGTGCCGGCGATAATCTCTCACCCGTGCTGAGAAATACGACCAGCACCAGCCTGCGGTAGATCTCTCTGAGTTCGCCGGTCAGCCGTCTGCTGCTGCTGGAACTGCCGGAAAAACCGGGCAGAAACCGCCTGAGCTTTTCCAGCCCCGGTATTGTCAGCATAACTCTGCCAGGCATCAGCATTTTTATCTCCCCGCTCCTAAGGCCTGAAAATTTCTGCTATATAATAACTTATAGTCA
>CAYXAK010000068.1:0-9492 GCA_964462585.1 uncultured Halanaerobiaceae bacterium | reverse complement strand
CCATCGGCTTCAACAGCCAGTATAATACAGCTGTCCACAGCTTCTCCATCCATAATCACCGTGCAGGCCCCGCATTCACCTTCCCCGCAGCCCAGCTTGGTACCGGTCAGATTGAGACGGCGTCGCAGCACCTGTAAAAGCGTATCAGAAGTATTAACTTCCAGTTCGTATTCCCGCCGGTTAACCGTTAAAGATATCGTTTTTCTCATGCCTGCTCACCCTCTTTCCATAATTCCTGCAAAATTCGGCCTGTATAGGTGCGGACAATCCGGCTGCGGTGGGCGGCTGTACTCCTCACATCAGTAATAGGCCGGACTGATTCTGACACCCTGTCCAGAAGCTCTTCTTCTGCCTCTTTCAGGCTTAAATTTCTCTCAAAGATGAGTTCGCCGGCCTTTACCACTACAGGCGTGGGAGCAACAGCCCCAAAAGCAAAGTTCAGAATCTCTTCCTCCTCTGACATATAACCGGCTACACCACAGGCACTGAGATCCGGGCCTTCGGTCCGAGTCTTGCGTCTGTAGCGGCCCCTGCCATCCCCGGCAGGAGATTTAACCCTCACTCCCACTACAATCTCATCATCATCCAGAACATTGGTCTTTACACCTGTAAAAAAGTCTTCCAGATCCACCTGCCGTTCCCCCTCAGGCCCTGCAATATCCACACTGGCACCAAGCACCAGCATGGGGAGAGGTATATCAGCCCCGGGTGAGGAGGTGCAGATATTGCCCACAAGTGTGGCCCTGTTTCGGATCTGGTGTGAGCCCAGCACACTGACAGCTTCCCGCACCAGCTTATATTTTTGCGCCAGTTCAGAAGCCCGCAAAAATTGACTGCAGGTTACTGCCGCTCCTATAAAAAGTTCCCCATTCTCCTCCTCCAGCCTATCCAGAGCAGGAATATGCTTTATATCAACCATTACTTCCGGAGCAGTGCCCTGCTCTTTCAGATCCACGATTAAATCGGTTCCACCTGCCAGCAGAGTGGCCCGGGGATTATTTTCCATAACTTTCAGAAGCTCTGACAGGCTTTCAGGCTGAATATAGTCAAAGTCATTCAGCATTCTCTTTTTGCACCTCACTTATTTTTCCTTATAATTTAGTGATGTTTGCCAATTAAATGAATACAATAACTGATAATATTCAGAATAAAAATTTTCAGAGAAAATAAAAATTTAATTCAGAGGGTTGCGGCATCCGGAGTCGCTGCAACCCTCTGAACTTTTACATGTCTTAATCCCTAAGACGTTATGACGGACCTGTGCTCAAATTCTATTCAACAAAAGCCACACAGCGGCCTATACTGCTCTCCATATCTACACCTTTCCAGGGGAAGAAACCGATGGTGCAGCGCGTATTCAGCACTTCTTCAATCTCCCCGCCCAGATTTTCAGCATGGATAATCTCCTCGGGAAAGAGCTGGGTGTGCATCAGTTGATAGGTATCCTCATGGGAAAATATCTCGTCCAGGGACTGGCCCAGGTGTTCCTCTGCCTCTTTGGCAATATCGGGACGGAAATCGCGCAGAACGGTGTTCATGGGGTGATCCTGTGAACCGCAGTCGACACCCAGCCAGTTGAGGTCTTTTTCGATACACCACTCGGCAAATTCCATGTTGGGACCGGGATGTTTCATAAAATAGCGCACTTCATCAGCTTCCGGCTGGTCCCAGCCGTATTTATGGTAACCGGTATTGATTATGAGAATATCGTTCTTCTTTATCTCCAGATCATGTTCGGCCAGCTTATCCTCTATCATATCTGAAGTGTAGATATCAAAATCCTCCACTTCATCACTGATATCAACTATTACCCCTTCTCCCACCAGTTCATCCAGAGGGATTTCTGCCATATCGCGGCCGGCAGTCCAGAAATGCCTTTCCCCATCAAGGTGGGTGCCGATGTGGTTGCTGGTCCTGATGATCTGACCATTTACACCTTCAGTGGAAAGCCGCTTAAAATACTTGAGTTCCAGAGGTTCATAGGAAGGCCAGGGCGGTGTGGAAACTCCAATTCTCTGAGTTAAATCATAAATTTCCATTGTTAAATATCACTCCTGAATTTAAATATTTTTTAGACTGTCTCTTGCTCACTGTTTATATTCACTGACAAAAGCTCTGACAGCATCTTCGAAGCATTCATCCGGGGGATCTACCAGACCGGCCCCTATCTGACCCACACCGGGCTCCTTATGGGCGATACCGGTATTGATTGTCGGCTTAATCCCGGTTTCAACTACCTTTCTCACGTCTATACCGGTGGGTGTGCCCCGAAAATCGAGATAGGGTATATTGTAGTTATCATTTTCTGCAAGTGTGATCTCATACATATCCTCGGTGAAATCCATAGCATCATTGACATCACCACCCACAAAACCTACAATGGCCGGGGCAGCAGCCATAGCAAAACCACCCACTGCCGCGGTTTCAGAGATTGTGCTGTCACCTATATCACGATTGGCATCTTCCTGGCTGTAACCCGGGAAGAAGAGCCCGTCAATAACCTGGGCCGGGCCGGTGAACCATTCATCCCCCAGACCGCTCACCCTGATGCCAAATTCAACGCCATTGCGGGCCATGGCAGTTATCACGGTGCTCTCTTCTATCCCGTGAGCGGCATCCATGGTAGCCTTGGAAGCAGGCATGGACAGATTGAGATAGAAGTGTTCATTATCCCTCATAAATTCCAGCACAGAGGAGATGGTTTCCCTATCATAATCAGTATTCATCAGATAGGGAGCAATCTCTCTTATGAAGAGAGAAGTTCCGGCTTTATTGCGGTTATGAACTTCATCTCCCATATGCAGAGCCTGAGAGGTCATATTCATGAGATCTATGCTCCCGGCCTTCTCCAGAGCTTCATCCAGCACAGGGGCCAGAGTCTTCTCCATCCATTTTAAGTTCTCTATGACCTCTTCACCGTTGGCACCAAAGCGTAAAACCTTACCAAGCCCCTCATTGAGAGTACAGTAGGCTCTATTGCCATAGGCTTTGTTTTCCACGATCCACACCGGCATTGAAGGTGAAGCTACACCGGTCATCGGTCCCACTGCCTGATGGTGATGGCAGGGATCGAACTTTATCTCACCGGAATCAGCCATGGCTTCTGCTTCTTTCTGATCTTCAGCCCAGCCCTCGTAAATTATTGCTCCGATAACGGCACCGCGCATGGGGCCACACATATCCTCCCAGTCCACAGGAGGGGCGGCGTGCAATATCATCTTATCTTCAATATCGGGCAGATCATCTTCGACAGTGCCGATACCTATCAGCTCCGGCTCAGCACTTTGGATTCTTTCCACAGCTTCCTGATTGGCTTCAGCAATGCTCATATTGATTTATTCCTCCTCCACAGGATTTAATCTTCCAGCATATCCAGAAGTGACGCCATCTCTTCGTCTCCACCAGCTGGAGGTGTCCATTCCAGCTGGACAACTTCCACCCCTTCATTCTGCATATTCCGGGCAAAAGACTCCAGACCTATGTTGATCACCTTCAGTTTCTTGTCAAAGAGATCCGTTATACTCTCTGCGCTCATATTATTTCCCCCTTATCTCGTTGAGTACAGCAGCTGCAGCTTTTACGGCCTGAGCATTGGTGTCAAATACTCTGACACCGGCCTCTTCCAGCTTCTGCACCTGTTCTTCTCTATTCTGGGGATCTCCATCTGTACCACATACAGAAGCTATCACGGCCAGATATCCGCCGCGCTCAGAGGCTTTTTCTTTCGCCTCTCGGACGGCCTCGGCTAATTTTCCTGCTGGATCTTCGTGGGAACCATAACCCAGCACCACATCCAGCAGAATTACCGCTGCCTCTTCATCTTCTGACTCCTCTGCCAGCCTGTCATTTCTCAACCCGGGTTCTATCATGGGATGGGGGCTGCCCCGCGTAAATTCATCTTCACCCAGGTCGATTACTGTATCCTCAATGCTCTCCAGATCACTGCCAAGAGCATAATCTTCATCAAGGGCCACATTGGAGTAAACAGGCCCCATTTCTTCCTGCAGCAGAAGCAGAGCTTCACTGCAGAGAGTACCTCCGGTATAAAGTCCCCTCACATACCTCTGTTTATCACTCATATTCTTCGCCTCTTCCCGGGCCATTTTCTGCAGTTCATCCCCGGAAGGGGGGATTAACATATCGCCTCTTTCAGGAGCCAGCTCTACTGCTTTTTCCGCTGCTTCTTCCAGTGTGGCAGCCCAGAAGACATCATCACCTGAGATAACCTCCGGATCTCCCCCCAGGAAATTGACCACCACGGGTATATCCAGTTTCTCGACTTCCTGCATAATTTTCTCGCTGACTTCCCTGGCCGGCGGTTTGGATACCAGCACGATAACTTCAGTCTCATCATCTGCGGCCAGTGCTTTTAGATCTTTGATCATCTCCAGCCCGCCGATCTCTTTCTTTAAGTCTCTCCCGCCGGTGCCGATCACCTGAGAAAGGCCCACACCCTGGCGCTGAATAAGTGTGGAAACCTCCTGAGCACCTGTGCCGGAGGCGGCAATTATGCCCACCGGTCCGGGCTCTATGACATTGGCAAAGGCCAGTGGCACCTGATTGATGATGGCTGTTCCGCAGTCAGCCCCCATCATCAGAAGGCCCTTTTCCCGGGCCATCTCCTTCAGCTCTCTCTCCTTCTCCAGTTCTACATTATCGCTGAAAAGCATCACATGCAGATCCTTTTTTAAAGCTTTGCGGGCTTCCCGGGCGGCAAATTCTCCTGGCACCGATATCAAAACGAGATTGGAATCAGGCTGCCGGGAAATTGCCCCCTCCAGAGAGCGAGGACGTCTTTCCCGCTCCTCCCGTGAGGAAGTTCTCTTTTCCACAAGCAGCTCCTCAGCTTTATCCAGAGCTTTTGAGAGTATTTTCTCTTCACCCTCCACCACTATTACAAGATCATCGGGGTTGGCTTCTTTAACCTCCGCACTCAGCAGACCAGCATCTTCCACTATACCTTTATTGGCCTTAGTTCCCATGACCAGGACAATCTCGTTTATACCTTCCATTTCTTTTATATCCCTGGCTATGGACATCAGAGTTACCGAATCGTAATAATCACCGCTTTTAACCTTTGTTTTCACAGCCATGAAAACACCCCTTTTCTGTATCCATATCCGTTCCACATGATTAAAAATTAAATATCCGGAGGGCAAAGTCCTTTGTAGGCAATTAACAATAATTTTCTCTGGATTTGTGTAATTAAGCTAACTCAAAGGCTGGCTGAGAGGGTAAGCCCGTTGAAGTGCCGGGGAATTTATCAGATTCAATAAATTGGCTATTCTGCTTCGAGCAACGACCAGCCCAGATAGATTCCGGCCAGTATATCCAGCCCGGAAGAGCTGCCAACAGATTCCAGCAGTCTCAGGGCAGAGAAAAGCTTTCTTTCTGTTCCGGTATCCAGCTTCTCATAAAAATTTACAACCTGCTGGCTAAAACTGCCTTTGAGTGCTGCCCTCAGGGCCAGACTGCTGACAAATGTAGTCCTGTCGGCAAAGTCAGAAAGCATAAAATCGGTACTGGTCTCCAAAAGACGGGAATCAATTAGATGGAGCACCGATAAAAACCCCACCATTAAGTCATCACCGGCAGGGGTTAAACCTCTGCCCGCTCCCACCAGAGGACGGAGCTGCAGCAGACTTCTCTCCGATTTATCCTGTTTCCAGAAGTTTTTTATAATATCCATGAAAAAATCCAGTTCAATCTTCTCCCGGCCTCCGGCAGGGACCTCCCCCGAAAATAACTTCTTCCATCCGCCTTCTGCAGCAAAAATAGAACCACGGCCCCTGAGCTGGAGTTCAAAGTTTTCTATGATCAGATCCAGCAAAATGTGATCTCGGCTGTAAGAAAGCTGATAAATATCAGCCAGAAGTGCCAGACTGTCAAATATATCTCCGCCTTCACCATCCCCGGCCAGAAAAGAGTAATCCTCCAGCCTGCCGCTCCATATCTTTCCCTGCTGCAGATTTATCATTCCTTCTCCACCCATATCCAGTACGGAACCAAGCAGAAAAACCTCCTTTTCCTGCAGTGAGGGAAGTGCGGAAAAGTCGGCCAGGTTTACATGGTGGGGAGCCCGGGGGAAATCCCGCCGGGCAAGTGCCAGCCCCCGGCCTGAAGTCAGTTTAAGGTTTATGATATCATCAAATACCCCCTTTGCTTCCAGCCTGCCGGCACAGCCGAACAGCTCCCCCACCAGATTTCCGCGCCTGTGAACTCCATATATTTCGCCCTGCTTACCCTCATTCATGGCTGTTCATTCTGTAAAGTTTGAGAGCTATCTCCAGATTGAGTCTGTCATCGGGCGAATCCAGGTCCATGCCGGTTATCTTCTCGATTCTTTTGATGCGGTAACCGGCGGTATTATAGTGAATATAAAGTTCATCAGCCACCTTTGATAAATTGCCGCCGGCCTCAAAATAGGCATCCAGAGTTTTCACCATCTCCGTATCGTGGCTGCGATCATATTCCAGCAGAGGCTGGAGTATGTTATCTATGAAATTGCCAAGCTCATCATCTCTGACCTGATAGAAGAGTTTATAAACACCCAGCTTTTTGTAGAAAAACACATTATCGCTGTCCTCTGCAAACTTTTCAGCCACAAATATGGCCCGCTCGGCCTGGCGAAAACTCTTCTGCAGGCTGCGCACGTCATTAACCCTGTTGCCCACTCCAATCTTGAGATGGCTGTAATATTCACGGGATAACCTGTTTTTAACGCTTTTAAGATAAGCTTCAACTGACTCCCGGCTGCCCTGAAAGTCGTCCTCACTAACAGGGAAAAATACAACTATATAAGATCCCAGAAGTCCTGTAACTACCCCCTCACCTGCCTCCTTTTCAACGGTGTTGAAAATTTTATCCTGTACACTTTCCCGGTAGGAGATATCCCTGTCAATCATATATTTATTGACAATTTTTTTGGTGTCAAATATTATCACCATTCGTTCTCCCCGCAGGTCCAGGCCCATATGGTCACTTCTCTGTAAAATATTTTCCCGGTCCTCAATTTGGCCCTCAACAATATCATGCAGGAGCTCATTTTTGTATCTGCGCTTTATTTCGGTCATCTCTCTCTGATTGAGAATATTTAACAGGGCAATAGTTGCCGCCCATTTCAATGTATTTATATCCAGCAGATTAAAACGTGAATTTATCTCCCAGGTGTAAAGAAACCCGAAATAATTTTCTCCTGATTTCACAGGGAGGCGAATTTGCTTATATACCTCACCTTCCATTTCCACTTCACTTTCCTTATAATCTCCAGGCGGAATATCTGCTTTTTCTTCCTGCTCTCTATCAAGGCGGGCAGTTCTGATAAATTCATCGCCCTGCAGACCTGTTTCATTTTTTTCATGCTCATCATAAAGGCATGAGGCCATAATCTCTCCCTCATCATCCATTATCAGAACGGGATTATCAGTTCTCTTCCGCAGCTGACTGCAGAGGTTGCCAAGCCCCTCATGTGAAAAAGCAATGCTTGTCAGGTCTTCATGGATCTCCAGGGTTCTCTGCAGGAATTCAGTCTGCACATTGACAATTTCCTGCAGTATGGAGTTAATCAGCTCTGAAAATGAATACTCATATGGTATTTCCAGAAGAGGCATATCATATTTTTCCGCCTGTTCCTTCATAAACTCGGGGATATCTTTGACATAGCGTCCGGGTTTTATGCCCAGAGCTGCCAGCTTTTTTTCGGCCAGATTCGGTATCAGATTTTTAAGGGCTTCTTCATCATTGCTTATTGAATACAGTGTGGTGAAGAGAAGCTCGCCCTCCTCCACCCAGTCAATTATATCAGGAACTTCCATAATATTGATCTTGACAATTTTTCTATCAAGGCCCTGCTCTCCTGCCACAACCTCTAGATTGTTTAATCTCCGCAGTTCCAGCGCTTCAGATACTGTAATTCCTATGACATCTCGCATATGACCACCTCCCGGGCTCACCTGCTGCCCTCCTGTTTTACTGCATTTATTACATCAGCTATACTCTCAGTCCATTCCAGCAGTTCTTCATCACTGCCGAAAGCGGCCGCCAGCTGCAGACCCAGGGGTAAACCTCCATCATCGAAACCTGATGGCACTGAAACAGCCGGCAGTCCGGCGTTAGTCCAGGGGAGATTCATAACCGGATCTCCGGTAGAATCAATTCCTTCTGGAGCCGGCCCGGGTGCAGAAGGGGAAATCCAGATATCTATATCCTCACCATCCATAACCTCATGCAGAAAGGAACGCAGCTTACTCTGCTTTTCCCTGGCCTTTTGATACTGCAGATCTGTCACCTGGCGCCCTTCTTCTATCAGCTCAACTGTTTCCGAACGATAATCATCGCCGTGCTTTTCGTATAATTCCTCATGCATTTCAGCAAATTCCCTGGCTATCAAGTGCTGATGGGCTTCATTGATTCCACCTATATCTGTCAGAACCTCTTTCTTTTTCACGCTGTATCCTGCCTGCTGCAGCTTCTCCATGGTATCATTAAAATTATCGAGAGCCGTATCTCCTGCCTGCTGGAGATAGTTATCTGCAGGAACTCCCAGCACCGGCCTTTCACCTGTCTTCTCAGAGCTTTTCCGCTCCCAGTCAGGCACCAGACAGGAGGCGGCCGACTTCATCCCCTCCACATCCTGGGTGAAAAAACCGATATGATCGGCAGAAGGCGAGAAATCCACCAGACCCTCCCGCGGCACCCTATCATAGCTGGGCTTAAACCCCACCACACCACAAAAAGCCGCCGGACGGATAACTGAGCCTATTGTCTGTGTGCCCACTGCCAGAGGACAGTACCCGGCCGCCACGGCAGCTGCTGAGCCGCTGCTTGAACCTCCCGGTGTATGGGCTGTGTTGTGAGGATTGCGGGTTGGTCCTGGAACAAAGTAAGCAAATTCTGTTGTGACTGTTTTACCCAGGGCAACTGCACCGCTTTCCCTCAGTTTTTCAACTATAAAGCCTTCTTCCCCTGTCAAAATCTCTGAATCCAGCCGGGAGCCCGCCCTGGTGGGAAGACCATCCACATGGAAAATATCCTTGATACCAACAGGTATGCCATAAAGGGGTGGAAGAGTCTCTTCCACAGAATAATTTTCCTGCAGGTTTTGTGCTATTCTATCCAGCCGCTTTCTTCTGCGGCTTTCCGGCACAAAAGCATGTATTTTATTCTCCAGCTCATTCATTCGCCCCAGACTGTAATCCAGATAATCTTCAAGCATTTGAGGCCTTGACTGCAATTCTTTCAGGCTGGTTTCCAGCTCAAAACTTGCGATCATCTCCATATATAATACCTCCTGCATTGCTATAATTTTATCACAATCTGTTTCTTAACACCAGTAATCCTGGCCGGAGCCAGGACTGCCAGTGATGTCGCTAAGGATCTATTTTTTGTCGATCTCCACCATCTCACCGGCCAAATTTTCTAACCTATGCCATTATGAATAAATTATGGTCCCTTGAATTTATTATTCACGATAGACGATTGATCATCCTGCAC
>CAYXAK010000067.1:6613-9525 GCA_964462585.1 uncultured Halanaerobiaceae bacterium | reverse complement strand
ATTGTGCTGAAAAAATATCAGCCCGGCTGCAATATCTGCGGCAGTGTGGAGGATCTGGTCAGCTATCGGGGCAAAAACATCTGTGAGGGCTGTATAGCTGAACTGAAAAAACTGCAGGATTAAAAAATCGGCTCCCATTACCGGCGAACCGTGGAAATGGGAGCCTTTTACCTTCGGGCATCGAATGCTGTGCTTTTCTTAAGCCAGATCTATCTCATCGGCAAGGTATACATCCTGAATGCTGTTCAGTATCTCCACACCCTCTTCCATCGGCTTCTGGAAGGCTTTGCGGCCGGTTATGAGACCCATTCCGCCTGCTCGCTTATTGATAACGGCAGTTCTGACGACCTGTTCCAGGTCGTTCTCACCGGAGGCTCCGCCGGAATTGATCAGACCTATTCTGCCCATATAATTATTCACAACCTGATAGCGGGTGAGATCGATGGGATGATCGGAGGTCAGCTCGCTGTAGACCAGATCATCGGTGCGGCCAAAGCCTATAGCCCTGTAACCCTCATTGGTTGTGGGCTGTTTCTGCTTGATAATATCGGCCTCCAATGTGGCTGCCAGATGATTGGCCTGTCCTGTCAGATCGGCTGCAGTGTGATAATCTTCATCCTCAGTCTTGAACTCACTGTTGCGCAGATAAGCCCAGAGCACCGTGACCAGACCCAGTGAGTGAGCATACTCAAAGGCCTCGGCCACCTCCTGAATCTGACGGTTGCTCTCCCTGGAACCAAAATAGATGGTGGCACCAACTCCCACAGCTCCCATGTCGAAAGCCTGCTCCACACTGGAAAAGAATATCTGGTCATAGTTTTTGGGATAGCTGAGAAGTTCGTTGTGGTTTAGTTTCACGATAAAGGGGATCTTATGAGCATATTTGCGGGATACGCTGCCCAGGACACCAAGTGTAGAAGCCACGGCATTACAGCCACCCTCCAGGGCCAGCTTTACGATATTCTCAGGGTCAAAATAGATGGGATTGGGAGCAAATGAGGCTCCACCTGAATGTTCGATGCCCTGATCCACCGGCAGAATCGATACATAGCCTGTTCCGCCCAGGCGACCGTGATCGAGTATGGTCTGCAGATTCCTCAGCACGGGAACAGGTCGATCACTGTCAGCAAAGACTCTGTCAACCACATCGGGACCTGGTTCTACCAGATCTTCACCTGCTATGGTATCGCTCTCGTGTTCCAGCAGATACTCAGCTTCCTCACCCAGCAGCGAGACTATCCTATCATATCTCATAAATATTACCCCCTCAGGTAAGTTGTCATCCATCTATATTATAGGACAAAATCACTTCCAGTTTAATCCCCTTTTAATCCCTCTTAATCCCTCGACTTCAGGCTGACTTCTCCCGCGTTCTCGATCTTACCGAGATAATAGAGCCTCTGCAGTGGAAGCAGTCCGACCAGCAGCAGAGTCAGTGTGAGCAAAAATATAAAGCCGACCGGCACCAGCCCCAGCAGCACACCGCCTATCAGTGATCCCAGAAGCCCCCTAAAACCCAGCAGTGTAAGATAGATACCGCTGTATGTGGAGGATTTATCTCCTCCCAGCACGATCATCTGATTGATCCAGCCCACTTCCAGGGCCGCACCGGCGGCCCCGGCTGAGAGCGAGGCCAGGGGAAGGACATAAAAAGGCGGCTGCATCAGATAGATCAGGGGAGATATTGTGAAGAGGAATATGGCAGTTTTGACAGCGGAGAGCGGATTTCTCCGGTCGACCAGATTGCCCCAGATCGGCGAGAATATGAGCCAGCCTATCATCCAGAATATGGAAAGCTGTCCAATCTGAAAATTGCTCAGTCCCAGAGCTGTAACCTGCACATAGGGATATACCGGCAGTAAGATGAGGTTCCCCAAATCAAAGATAAAAAATGATAAAAGCGAATAGCGAAGACCCCTATCCCGGGTTATGTGGCCGGCTGTATCCGCAAATGAAAATCCAGCGGCCGGCCGCTGCATTGATTCTTTGTCCTCACGAAAATATCTTATTATAAAGGAGGCTGTGATCCCGGCAATACCGGCTATGATAAAGAAAGTGCCATAGCCCCAGCTGTCCAGCATGAGTCCGGCACCATAGGTAACAAATACCCTTACAAGGCCGATAACCATCTGAACCAGTCCCATAATCCTGCCCCTGATTGCTGGCGGATAGATGCTTTTGATTAGCCCTGTATAGGCGGGCCAGGCCACGGCTGCTATCATGAAATGCATGATTATCATTATGGCAAATACCGCCGGCGTGCTGAAAAGCCCCAGTGTGATAAGTAAAAAACGGGATATCAGGCCGCTGATGAACATATACTTTTTCTTGGATCCACACTCACAGCGGTGACCCCAGTACACGGCAAAAAGATGCCCCATAAAAGGTGAGGCGGTGATCAGAGCCAGCAGCAGACCTTCAATACCCTGCCTAACCGCCAGAGCGGGAAAAAATGGGAAGAGAATACCTGCATATATTCCGAAAGCCAGCGAGGCCAGAAGATCAACTCTTATATTATGGTCGAGATTTTTATTTTCCTGACCTGCTGTCAGGTTTTTCAGAGAAAAGATATTGTGCAAAGTCAAAACCCCCAGAGCGGCACCGATTAGGGCCAGGATAAATAGAGAAACTCATTATAATATACACCCACCGGCAGCAAAAGTCAAGTCCTATTTTGCCGCTCTGGAGGTTTTCCGAAATCAAACCCGGTCTTCATCATCTTCATTCTCTTCTTCTGACTCTTCACCCGCATCTTCAACATCGACATCTATATCCTCCACGTCTATATCCTCAACATCCATATCTTCTCCTTCTTTTAGCTCATCCATCTCAGACTCCAGCTCTTCAATCTCCTTTTCGGTCTTTTCCAGCAGTTCTTCGATATCCAGATCCGGCCCATCTTCGGGCAGATC
>CAYXAK010000067.1:4851-6513 GCA_964462585.1 uncultured Halanaerobiaceae bacterium | reverse complement strand
AGAAGCTCATCGAGCTCGGCCTCACCTGCTATGCTGCGCATGGTGGTCTGGGCCAGCTGGATTGTCGCCTGGTGGAATCTCTCCACATTGATTATGGCCTTTTCAGGGTCCACAACCCGGTAATAGAGAACAGCATTGACCCGGCAGGTGACATTATCTTTGGTGACGACCTCCTGTTCGGGCACATCGTAGACCACTGTTCTCAGCGAAACCCTTGTCACCCTGTCCACAATCGGAATCACCAGAATCAGGCCCGGGCCTTTGGTCTCCACAAATCTTCCCAGGCGAAATATGACCGCCCTGTCGTACTCCTTGATGATATAGATAGCCTGGCTCAGTATGAGCAGAAAGAGAATGGCAAAACCGATATAGAAAAAAGGAATACCCTCCAGGTTGAACATCGTTAACCCTCCTCGTTATTGCTCCTGGTTTTTTCCGCTCCAGTCCTTCTGACCAGAAGGACCATACCCTGACGGTTTATGACCTCGACTTTTTCAGCCCGATCGATGACCTCATCATCCACAGAGCGCGCCCGCCACAGCTCACCTTCCAGTTTTATCTGGCCTTCGGGGTTAAGGGCACTGCTGACATAGCCTGTGTTACCTCTAAGCCCCAGATCGGAGGTGCTGGGAGCTTTCTTTCGCATGCTTATCAACCTCTGCAGTATGACCAGGATAAATACTGCGGTCATAGCTGCCAGACCCAGCACGAACATCCTGAAGCTCTCAAACCACTCCGCCGGCATCAGCGGTTCTCCCGGGAAGATAAATCCGCCCACAACCAGAAGAACCACTCCTATGCTGGTGAAGATGCCGAATGTCGGTGTGAAGAGCTCGGCCACGAGAAAGACCACTCCCAGCCCCATCAGGGCCAGACCCAGATAATCAACTTCTATGATGCCCAGGCCGTAGAGAGCCAGAGCCAGGGATATAGCACCACCCACCTCCGGTATAATGGTTCCAGGTGAGGAAAAACCTATTATAAGTCCATAGATGCCTACCAGCATCAATATGAATGTAACCTGGGGATTGCCCAGAAAATTTTCCAGCCTCTCGCCCGTGCTCATATCCCTTTCCACGAGCTCGGCCCCGGCAGTGCGCAGTGTGAAAGGCTCACCTCTTATCATGACTTCTTCGCCGTCAAGACCTTCCAGAAGCTGATCTCTATTTCTGCTTATCAGATCAATGACACCCTCTTCCAGGGCTTCATCGGCCGTAAGGGTCAGATTTTCGGTGACAAATTGTCCTGCTATCTCCTCATTTCTGCCCCGTTCCCGGGCCACACTTCTTATATGACCCTCTATGAAATTGATGGTCTTTTCATCGGCAGCATCCCGGGTGCCACCGGGAGAAAACTGCACCGGCATGGCGGCTCCGGTGCTGGTGCCGGGTGTCATCACAGCCTTATGGCCCGACAGAAGCAGAAAGCTTCCCGCCGAAGCTGATATCGCTCCTGAGGGCGAGACATAGGTTATGACCGGCAGGGGTGCTTCGAGAAAATCGGACATTATTCTCAGCGTGGGATTCAGCACACCCCCGGGCGTATCGAGCTCAACGAGCAGAAAATCATAATTTTCCCGCTCCGCCTCCTCCAGGCTGTTCTTCAGCATGCTGGCGGTTCCCGAGGTTATATTGCCCTCCACTCTGACGACCAGACCCCGGG
>CAYXAK010000067.1:0-4751 GCA_964462585.1 uncultured Halanaerobiaceae bacterium | reverse complement strand
GCTATATCGGCACCGGTATTATCTCTGATTATATCTGTGATGAGATTGCCCAGATTGGTCTCCATGGTTCGCACATGCTCACGCTCACCGTTGAGAAAAGCTTCGGCCTCTCCTATAACAGTGTCCAGGGCCTGGGCCTGAACTCCAGCCAGAAAAATAGTGACAGCAACCATCAGCGCGATCGTTAAGACACGTTTTCTTTTCAACATGATATCCCTCCTATATTTTTATAATATCCATAATATTAATTCTATGAAAATTATCGATCTCCTGCCTGTCAGGTGGTCTGTATTAAATATTAACAAAATTAAAACATAAGCCGGATATAAAAAAGCCCGGTCAAGGACTCTTAACCGGGCCTGCATTCTTAGCTCATCTAATTAAATTCGATTAAAACTGTGGATCCATCTCCACCTCACCGTTAAACTCTTCCATTACCTCGTCAGTAATGTCTACAGCCTCAAGAGCTTCCTCACCGGAAACAATACCCTGCTGGTTCAGGACCACATTATAGCCCAGGTCAGCTGCTATCTCTGCAATATCATTCTCAACCTCGGCGATAGCGGATTCCAGCAGATCCTGCTGCAGCATCTGCAGTTCCTGCTGCATCTGCTGCTGCTGTGCGGCAGCATCCTCCTCGTCCATCTCTTCCAGATCAGCCATCATCTCCATCTGCTTTTCCTGCAGCTCCTGCTGGGCCTCCTGGATGGCGGGATGGGCCATGAGGACTTCCTGCATATTGATCGTGGCCACGTTGAGATCCTCCGCCTCGGCAGAGGTGCCCATACCTGCCAGCAGACCAAGCATCATGACAGCAACCAGTAGATAAGAACCGTATTTTTTAATAATTAGCCTCCTCCATTCTGTGCTCACATGTCAAATATTATCGCACTTCATATTTCTTATAGTAGTATATCACTTTCGCGGAGAAAATTAAACCCTGCGTTCAAAATAAATTTATGTACTGCAATTTTACCTGTCCTGCCCCGACTTCAGTATTCCTCGGGAAAGTAGTCCTCGACCTTTTCATCGGGCTCTATAGTTGTTATGCCTTTCTTCATCAGCACCTGCAGATCGCCATCTGCCTCCAGGGCAATCACATAACTATCGTAATCGTCGACCAGACCCCTTATCTGAACGCCATTTTTAAGATAGACTGTAACCGGGATCTCTTTCTCCCTGAGCCGTTCGAGAAAATTGTGCTGAAGATTCAGATCTCCTGACAATGTAAGATACCCCCTATTGTAAATCTCTCATATATTAAATGACTGCAGTTATTAGTTTATCAACAATGGCCTGATATATCAATCATATCACCTAATTTTAACAACTGTATCTTTTCCTGCATTTTTAGCTCTGTACAGTGCTTTATCTGCCCGCTCCATGAGTTCATCAATATCATTCTCGTTTTTGAACTCTGTAACCCCCAGGCTGACGGTATGGGTTATTTTGCGGGAGCTCACCTGCATACCCTTGATCTTTCTGCGAATTCTATCGGCAAACTTTTCGGCTTCTTCTGCTTCAGCTCTCACCAGCAGTATGGCGAACTCCTCTCCGCCCATCCTGGCCACAATATCTCCCTTTCGAACATTATCCAGAAGCAACTCTCCCAGCTTTTCCAGCACTCTATCTCCCATCTTGTGGCCGTAGCTGTCATTGATATCCTTGAAATTATCGATATCCATAGCCACCAGTGAGATAGGATAGTTATACCGCCGGGACTGGGCCAGCATTTTTTCGGCAAACTCCCTGAAAGCTCTGCGGTTTGCCAGCTGTGTCAGCTCATCAGTCCTGATAACTCTCTCCATCTCAGCCCTGGTCCTCCTGAGGGCCAGATTCTTTTTTGAGAGCTCCCTGGTTTTGTTGGCGAGTTCATTGTTTAGCTGGCTTATCTCTTTAAGTGCTTCCTCATGGGTGGCAGACTTGGATTTGCCCACAAATAAATATTTGTCCTCCCTGTGGAATATAACGCTGCTGCTGTAAAAAGGAGCGCCGTCACTGCAGACAAACTTCAGGCTCAGCCTGAGATGATCTCCTTCTGCAGGCAGTGTCAGTTTTTCCTGATAAGATTCATGCAAAAATTCAGTCAACTTATAGGATGATAATTTCCAGTCTTCTTCTATGAAAAGCTCCCGGAAGGATTTGTTTGCAGCAATTATTCCGCTGCTGTCAAAAACACATATTATATCATCGGTTAAATCCTGCAGAAATAAATCAATCTCCTGACAGAAGAACTCCGTTAATTCTCTCGACATCTCAGTCATCCCACCAGTTATTGGCTATTTTTACAGCTTCCTCACAATCCCGGGCATATCCATCAACAGCAAGCTCTTCCTGCAGATAGGGAAAGTCATTGAGAACTTTTCCACCTGATAATATTCTTACATCAGAAATTGAATCCCTGGCTCTGACTGACTCCACCGTCTTTTTTAATGATATCATATTCTGAGGCAGAGAGACAGATAATCCGAGAAAAAATGGTCTTTCAGCCTCCACCATCTGCAGAAGTTCCCGTCGGGCTGTATCCGCCCCCAGAAAAGATACATCCCAGCCCTCAAATTCCAAAAAATCAGCCACCATCCTGGCCCCGATCTCATGCTGTTCATTGGCCACAGCGGAGATAACCGCCCGCCCCCTGGTATGGCTTTCAGGCAAATATTCCATATAATAGGAGGAAAGTATTCTGGAAGCAATAGATGTGGCTCTATGTTCTTCGGCCACAGTGATATTGCCCTGCTGCCACATATAACCTATGGTATACAGTGCGGGCATAATTACATTTCTGGCGGCTTTTCTAAAATCCTCACTGCCGGTGATATTCCTCTCCATGATATTCCGGCAGTCTTCACTTTCCCTGAGCAAAAGAGCATCCAAAAACTCATCATAGACCGGCTGCCACTCATTCTTCATCTCCAGAGTTAATTTCTTTTCTTCTTCGGCGGCTTCCACAAAATTTTCATGGTTGTCTTCCAGCCATCTATATATTTCGATGAGAGTAAGCCTGTATCCTTCAGAAATATATTTATTGATCCCCCTTATCCAGCAGGGAAGTTCCTCAAGAAAATATTCATATGAAAAACCCCTGCTGACATAAGTGGAATAAAGACCTGGTATGGCATCCCTCAGCAGGCGATTTTCGTTTAACTTAAAGACATTGCTCATGAGGAGCATATGCTGTTGATGATAATCAGCAAGGAGTTCCGGAGAATTATAACCGATCAATTCATCGATGTTTTCCTTTTCCATTGCTGATTCCATGACAAATTCCTGCAGTTCATCCCTGCAGGCATAATACTCATCAGCGGCTCGGTCCTGCACCTGAACCTGGGGCAGGTTTTCTATTCTCCGGGCCATATCGATCATAACCACTTCCTCTCATATACTCAATTAATCAATCTGCAGTTTTTTTGCAAATAACGGTATAATTATACCACCATAACCATCATCTGTCAATAAATAGAATAATCCGACTTTAATTTTGTGTTTGAGCTGAACAAAACTATGTCAAATTATTCATCTATAAAAAGCATTGTAGGGGCCAAAATAAAATAGCGTCAGCACTTACCTCATCAAAAAAGCTGACGTCATTGTATATGGAAGACCTAAAAGCACGTTTCAATTAATCGCTGCTCAAAAAATCTTTTCGACTCCCATATCATTGTTATCATAATGATCTATATATCTGTTTTTATAATCAATCAGATTGGTAAAATTAGTTTTAATCTGGCTGAAATCAACTCCACCAACCATGCTTTGAGTCCTAACCTGAGTCATAGTTTCTTCCTTTATTTCTCTCTCCATTATGGTTTCAATTACAGATGTTTTAGTTGGAGTCTGTAGGGTCGGTATATTGCTAATTTCGACATCTTCAAATATAATGCCATTCTCTCTCATGGCTAAAAGCAGGGCACTCCACCTTGATAAAATCTCTAATTCCTTTAATACTGGATATTCTTCTTTGTATCTATCTAAATTTTCATTGAAATGCTCCACCCATTTATCCTGTGAATCGTAACTGGACTGTTGAAAACTGCTCTGCAACCGCCCATTGACCATCTCCACTCTTTCTGTTTTAACCTGGAGGATATCATCTTTTATCCTAACTGATTTTGCATCTGGATCAACCGATATCGCATTTTTGTCTATTGTGAACCAGTAACGATGCCACTCCTCTGTATTTGTGTGATTATCAAAATCTATCCCGGCCATAAAGTCCCATTCACTTTTAAACCATTCCTTGCCTTCGATCTTTTCTCCAGTTCTATTATCATAACCACTGGACAAAATTTTCATGATCCTATCTGCTTCAAATAAAACACTACCAACATGAGTATCTTCAACAGATCCACCATAAAGCACATTAACATATTTGTCCCGATCTGATTGATATCTTGGTGGTTCGAAAGTCTGCCAAATTGAATAATCTGAGCTAGTATAGATACTGTCAAAAAGTAAAGGTATGTCATTTACCAATAAATTTTTGTTTTCTAAATTATAACTGCCTTCACTGTTTTCAGCTGCGGTTACATATAACTCCCCGTTTTCTACAAACATTCCCTCAACTTTGCCCTGTTCCATAATAGCTTTAACTTTAACTAAATTTAACTCACTGTTATAAACATCATTTTGGGTATAATGAATTTGATTTCCGTCAATATCTCCAACAATCATTTTCATTTCATTTATAAGCTCAGCAGGCACATCAATATTTTCATTTCTCCAGCTCGAAATATTATTTTTGTATTCATCTG
>CAYXAK010000066.1:7252-9778 GCA_964462585.1 uncultured Halanaerobiaceae bacterium | reverse complement strand
CCTGCTCATACGCTCTGCTCCTTCAGCAGCTGGTTGCGGTAAAGACTGGCATACTTGTTATCCTGCTCGATCAATGTGTCATGATCACCCCTCTCGATCAGACGTCCATCATCGAGCACTACGATATTATCAATATCTATTATTGTGCTCAGTCTGTGAGCTATGATGAATGTTGTTCTATTCTCCATCAACCGGGCAAGAGCTTCCTGGACAAGCTGTTCGGATTCGGCATCAAGAGAAGAGGTAGCCTCATCAAATATGAGAATAGTGGGGTCCTTCAGCAGAGCCCGGGCTATGGCCACACGCTGTTTTTGTCCACCTGAAAGCCCCTCTCCGCGCTCACCGACCTGTGTATCATATCCAGCGGGAAAGTCAGTAATAAACTGGTGGGCATTGGCAGCTCTGGCCGACTCTTTTATCTCCTCTCTGCTGGCCTGAAAATTGCCATAAGCAATATTATCCTCAATCGTGCCGCTGAAGAGAATGGTCTCCTGGGGTACAATCCCAATATGATCCCGCAGCCACTCCAGATCTAGCTCGCGCACATCGATTCCATCTATTTTCACCTCTCCCCCGGTAGGGTCATAGAAACGGGGAATGAGATCGACAAGAGTTGACTTGCCGGCACCGCTGGGCCCGACAAGAGCTATAGCTTCTCCGGGCTCAACTTTCAGATCTATATTTCTGAGAACTCTTTCATCCTGGCGGTAGGAAAAAGAAACTTCGTTAAATACCACCTCTCCCTCCAGGCTTTCAAGCCTTCTACCATCTACCGGAGAAGAAATTATCTCATCATAATCCAGCGTTTCAAAGATTCTTTCCCCTGCAGCCAGCGCTTCCTGTATGGTGGCATTAACTTTGGTCAGTGAGCGAATGGGATCACTTATAGTTAAAAGCATGGTGAAAAATGCAATCAGCTCCGAAGGAAGCATATTGCCCCGCAATACCTCAATCCCACCGTACCACAGTATGGCAGTAAAGGAGATTGCAGCTACAAACTCCACAAGTGGTGTCAGCAGGGCCTTATACTGTGAGCTCTTGATCCGGGCCCTGAAATCTTCCTGATTGCGCGAGGAAAATCTATCATATTCATAATCCTCACGCCCAAAGGATTTGACCACCCTGATGGCCGATAACGTCTCCTGCAGGACATCTGAAACATCAGCTATCTTAACCTGAGCCCTTCTGCTCACACGGCGGATTTTGCTGTTAAAGATCGATATTATATAAGCCACCAGCGGCAGAACTACAACCAGAAAGAGTGTGAGCCGAAAATTCAGATAGAGGAGATAACCTATACCACCTATAACTGTGAGCAGCTTGTAGATGAAGGTAACGGTGGATTTGACCAGAGCTTTCTGCACGACCTTAACATCATTTGTCAGACGTGATATAAGCTCACCGGTTTTGTGCTGGCTGTAAAAGCTGAGTGAGAGGTTATGCAGGTGGGAATAGAGGTCATTTCTGATATCGCGCATTACTTTGTGTGAGACATATTTGCTGAAATACTTCTGAAAGTAATAGACGATCCCCTTAAAGAAATAGACAGCCAGCATAAATCCGGCTATAATGGAAAGTGTGATTATGCCCTCACCCTCTGCCGCCATATCGGATATGATCGTCTCTATCAACTGCTGAAAAACGCGCACGAAGAAGACGGTCAGAAAAGAATGAAGCATCATGCAGAGCACAGCCAGAGCCGCTCTCTTCTTATATGATTTTATATACTCAAAAATCCTCAGAGCAATCTCCATATCTTACTCTCCATTTGCGCTATATTTATGCATTTCTCGGAACTAATTGATTTCAATACACTATATATCAGAATTCTCCAGCTCCTGGAGGTGATGGGTGGAATTGACCAGTGTAACTACCGGATTATCATCATAGAATTTGACCCTGGTAATGCCGCCATTATCGAAATAGAGGCGGGTGTATCTCTCCAGAGGAATTCCCAGTATATCAACAAGAAAAATCCGCAGGCTTCCCCCATGCGCTACCACGGCAATTTTTTCGGCTTCATCTTCAATTATCCGGTCAAAAGCACCGCAGACCCTCTCCCGAAATTCATCCATGGCTTCACCTTCAGGTGGTGAAGTTTCACCGGGATTTTCCAGCCAGTCTTTAAACCTCTTCTCATCGTTTTCGACGATATCCTCGTAACTTTGCCCTCCCCAGTTTCCAAAATCCAGCTCTCTCAGGTCGGGAAATTCTCGAACTTCAAGCTCTCTATCCGCCGTGAGCTCCGACGCGGTATCATAGGCCCGGCTTAAATCGCTGGCACAGATCATATCAAGATCTTCTCCGGCCAGAGCCTCCGCAGCAAGGCGGGCCTGCTCTCTGCCCTTCTCATTCAGGCTGACATCCTCCTGCCCCTGGTATCTCCTGTTTTTATTCCATTCCGTTTCACCGTGACGGATCATTATCAATTCCTGTTCTGTATTCATGGCTGTTTTTATTTCCTCCTCGACCTCCCGTATATGAATTTGAAGGAGGTTAATTCCTCATATATGTGTTTGTTTCATT
>CAYXAK010000066.1:0-7152 GCA_964462585.1 uncultured Halanaerobiaceae bacterium | reverse complement strand
ATATCGCCGGTCAGCCCTCCCAGCATGTTTTCAACAATTCTGGCCACAACTAAAGTGAAAGCAGACATAAGGGCACCGGCTATCAATATAACATAGATGGGGAACATGTTAAAATAAAGAAGAAAAATTACTGATAACAGCGGTGGGAAAATCAGGATCGCAGATCTCCTGAAGGTTATATCATCAGCAAAAACCCCGGCCAGGCTGCGGGAAAGAATGGGGAAATAGAGAAGTCCCAGTGAATTTATGAGCCTGCTGAAAACAGCCATCAAAATAAATGCCCCCGGCCTCCAGGCCGGAGTGAGAAGCCAGAAACAGAGAAATTTCAGGAGCAGATATAAAACTGCCGTCAGGACGGCGAAGGCTCCGGCCGAACTGTCCCGCATGATCTCCGGTATCCTATCACTATCACGTCCGCTGAAAAGACCATCTGCACTGTCCAGAAGTCCATCGAGATGAAGCCCACCTGTCAGAAAGACGTAAAAGACCAGCAGCAGACCTGCCGCCAGCTGCGCCGGAAAAATACGGCCCAGCAGGATGTCAGCTCCAGCCAGCAATAACCCCAGTATCAGCCCTACAGCCGGAAACCAGTAGACCGATCTGCTGAAGGCATCAGCGGCTCTATCACCTTCAATCTTTGTGTGCAAAAATCCGGGCAGGGGGATTCTGGTCAGAAAGCTCAGTGCCGAGAGGAGAGCTCTCATATGAGCTCCTCTCCTCCGGCTCCGGAGAAAATATCAGCTTTGAGCTCATCCACATCCACAGGCTTTCCGGCCACCATTAAAAATGTCCTCTCACATTTTTGACTCAACGTGCGATTGATTCTGCCCGCGGCATCGCGGAAAAGACGGCCCATACTGCTGGGAGGTACAACTCCCATCCCCACCTCATTTGTGACCATGATAATCTCCAGCTCATACTCCTCCGCCAGCTCGAACATTATATTGAGCTCATTCTCGATCTCACCGACCAGCTCATCCTCTCCGATCTTCTTTCCCCCGGCTTTTACCATGTGGTTGCTGATGAGAAGTGTGATGCAGTCGAGCAGGAGCACGGAGCCGGGCTCAGGCCTTTTTTCACCCTCCTGGAATTTTTCCTGAAGTTTTCTGCCGGGATAGAGCTCTTCCTCAACCGTCCGCCACTCTTCGGGACGGCGCTCTTTATGGGCTCTTATCCTCTCCTCCATCTCCTCATCACCGGCTGCGGCCGTGGCAATATAGATCACCCCGGCGCCGGTCTTCTGCTGCCGGCGCCGGGCGATCTTTTCGGCCAGATGGCTTTTGCCGCTGCGGGCACCACCTGTGAGTAGAATGCTCATTATATATCAGCCAGCTCTTCGGAAAGATGGGGATGGACTGCTTCAGTCAGCTCGATCAGGCCGTCGATGACACGGGGGCCGGGACGGCTCAGCACATCCTGATCGACCATATGCACCCTGCCCTCCTGCACGGCGGTGAGGGCATCGAAATTAGCTCGCTCTTTTATGGCCTCAGGTGATACAACATGCTCGGCACTGTGAGGTGTCGATACATAGACTTCCGGATCCTCCATAATCAAAGTCTCCAGGCTGAATTCCGGCCAGCCCTCTCCGGCTTCCGCTCCCAGATTGTGAGCTCCAGCTCTCTTTATCACATCGTCGATAAAGGTATTTGCTCCAGCCGTCTGGAGAGGATCATTCCAGATCTCATAGAAGATTGACGGCTCCTCTTCCTGCTCTGCCACCAGTTTTTCAACCTGCTCCAGCCTGGTGCGCATCTCATCCATAACCTGCTGGACTTCATCCTGAAAACCGGTCATCTCTCCCACCCTGTCCATGACGGAAAAGGTGGTTTCCAGATCAGCAGGAGCAAAACCGGCCACAACCAGGCCCAGCTCCTGCAGCCTCTCCACATCTTCGACGGGGTTTATGTTGGCAGCTACCACCAGATCGGGATCGAGCTCGACAATCTGTTCGATATTAGGCTCGACTATGGTGCCTATGGTCGTCACCTCTCCCTCTTCGACCTCTTCCAGCATCCGGGGGGGATAATCACAGAAAGAGGTTACACCTATAACCCTGTCTCCCAGTCCGAGCTCATAGAGCATCTCGGTTATGCTGGGAGCCAGAGATACTATCCGCTCCGGGCTCTGTTCCAGCTGAATTTCATTGCCGAGATCATCGGTTATCTCCACCGGTTCCCGTGCCAGAGCAGTACCTGAGGCGATAAGAGCAAAAGCGACAGCCAGCAGAAAAGCAGTCAGCAGTGGACGTAATTTTGAGTTGAGCTTGAAAACAGAACTCTGCAATTTTATTGCCTCCAGTTATGATATTAGGGACAATTAAGAAAACCTGCCCATATAGCTGGAAGCACAGGGCAGGCAGAGATCATTCAGCCTCCCCCGCAACCTGTCCCCGAGGTTAACGGGAGCAATCGGTTCCAGGCAGGTCTCCTGACTTCCGGTTATACCCGCGGCCTTCCCCGGCAGCAGAGAGCTGCAGGTGGCTTCAGCAGGTCACAACCGGTAACAGTGGCGGGCCCGTTCAGGATTTACACCTGATTCCCTATTCTCCTCCGCCGAAGGCGGAGGCACCTGAAACCTGATCACTTCTGTGAAATTATAAAGATATCTCTGTTAATTTCTATTCTCGATCGGCAGAGATTTTCCTCCCCTGATATCTCCCGGTTCTGTGACTTCTGCAATAATGGCTATATAATCATGTCAGTTTCTGTCGCTCGGGCACAGGCGGAAATTCTTTTTTATGCCGGGAGCCTTGCTTCAGTTCCTCTACTCTCTCTTCAACTTCCGGCCTGGCCTCCCCCCTGAGAATATAACCGTCCAGCTCATCATAGCTCAGGCCCAGCTCTTCTTCATCTGTCTGGCCCTTCCAGAGTCCGGCCGAAGGCTGGCGCTCTATGATCTTCTCGGGGATGCCCAGAAAGCGCCCCAGCTCCCTCACCTCTGTTTTAACCAGCCGGCCCAGGGGGGCGATATCAACGCCGCCGTCACCGTACTTGGTAAAATATCCCGTGGTTAGCTCACTCCAGTTATCGGTGCCCACAACCAGAGCCTCCCGGCGGGCGGCAAGATAATAGAGAGCGGTCATCCTCAGGCGTGGTTTTATATTGGCCTCTGCCAGCTTATCCCGACCAGGTTCTGCCTCCCTCAGCCTTGAGAGGAGATCGTGGAATACACCGTCCAGCTCGATATTTTCCACTTCGATGCCGATTTTTTCGGCGGCCAGACGAGCATCATCCACATCTTCTTCCCTGCTTTCACAGGGCAGGATCACGGCCAGACTGTTATCGGGGAAAGCCTGATTGAGCAGAGCGGCCGTGACAGATGAATCCAGGCCTCCACTCAGCCCCACCACACCGCCTTTCCTGCCTGCGGCACCGATCTTTTCTTCCAGCCAGTCGACCAGATATCGGTTTACTTTTTCATAATCGAGCCGGGATGGAAGTGAATCCGTCATTGATTATTACCTCCAATTTCATCATCATATTCATGCAGCTCACCGGCTATAACCCGTTCCATAAAACCCCTGATGGCGACTATCTGCCAGCGGTCATCGATTCTCTCCAGCAGGAGCTCATCACTGGCTTCCCAGGATAAAATTTCCTCTTCAGTCTGAAAGAAAAAATTATACTCCGACCGGACCACGGGTGGCTCCTCATCCTCAAGTTCCAGGCTGAGTTCTTCCACACCGAAGAGAGTCTCAAGCCTCTCCTCAAGGTCCTCTTCCGAAACTTCCTCATCTTCCTCTGTCTCTATATCCTCCATCTGATATAGCTCCTGCACGCTCTCCATGACATGGGCCTCTGTAACCATTCTCCTCAGCTCACCCAGATCAATTGTACCTGTATCATCGAGCCTGGTCACATTCTTTTCGTTCACGGCTCGATAGAAGTGTTCTGCAACCTCTTCCGGCGTATCTCTGGAGGTGATGAACTGCTCGGGGCCGGCGGTGAAGAAGATGAGAGGCAGCCCTATGATCAGCACAGCCGCTATGGCCAGAATGACCCATCTTCTCCTCAGCTGATAGTGGAGTTTCTGTTTGAAATTGAAAAGCCGTCTTCTGCGCTCGATGCTGTCGCTGTCAATATCATGGCTGGAGGTTTTAATATCCCTCTCTCCCAGCGCCGCAAGCTCCTGCTGCAGTTCTTCCAGGCCCGGACGGTCTTCAGGATCGGGCGAAAGTGCTCTGCTCAATATCTCGCTCAATACCTCCCCCACCTCAGGCCGGTTTAAGTGAGCTGACAGCATTCTGCCGTTCTTTATCCTGGCCAGGATCTCTGATTTATCCCGGCCCTGATAGGGAGCCTCTCCTGTCAGCAGATAATAGAAGATAACGGCAAGATTGAATACAAGTGATTTCTCATGCTGCTCACCGCCATCTCCCGTCCCTTTTTCTGTCCGGAACATCTCGGGAGGTCGGTAGCATTCTTCAGCCAGCTCCGGGCGCTCATCCGCACTGTAGAGCTGAAGATAATCAGCAGTGCGAGGCGGGAGCAGTATTATATCTCCCTCATCGGTAAGGCGGAGATGATCCACCCTGAGAGGGAGAAGGCTTTTCGGATCAATATCGACCTCATTCAGAGCCTCAAGCAGGTTTTCTATCCAGTTCATTACCTGGTCGATCTCATAGGTCTTTTCCCCCGGCCGGGGTGAGATTTTCTCCTGCCAGTCCTTCCGGGGCGAGGTCAGATAGTAATTACCCTGATGCTGTCTTACACCGCAGCACTCCAGCAGAACGCCCCGATCATCGTTCTTCCAGCCGGAAAGTTCCTTTTCAATATCTTCAATTACTTCTTTCATCACCCGGGAACGAGGCTCATGGGCCGCAAAAATAGCCCGCCCGTGGATCTCCTCACCTCCGGCCTCCAGGGTGATTATTTTGCTATCTGCTGCCAAAACAAATACCTCCCTGCTCGCTCAATTTGCAGCTCCAATCATAAAATAAAATCCTCATCCGGCTCAGCACGTTCATAGAACTCCTCCCGCTTCTCCTCATAGCCGTCCCTGCCCATGACACCGTAGGTGTAATTTTTGCCCAGCTCCACACCGGGCTGATCGAAGGCATTGATATTAAAAAGCTCACCTGCCAGGGCTGTCTCCAGCTCGAGCATGTAGAGCAGCTGCCCAAGTGTGCGGGCATTTACCCGGGGCATAATTATGGTGGAGTTCATCCTCCCCCTGCTGGATAGGGCCAGCTCGGTGGCCTGTTTTTCCGTGTTGAGCAGATTTGAGAGTCTGTGGCCGCCCAGATAGTTAACACCATCGAGATCCTGATAGAGCTCCGGAATCTCCACATCCCGGCCGTGTTCCTCCACCTCTATGAAGTTTATAACCTTATCATCCGGCCCTTCCATATAGAGCTGAATCTGTGAGTGCTGATCGGTGGCACCTAAAGCCTTGATGGGCGTCGGGCCTACATTGACACTCTCTCCCTCTTTGTTTTCGGCCTTGCCCAGCGATTCCGCCCACAGCTGGCGATACCAGTCGGCCACATCTCTGAGCTGATGGCTGTAGGGCATCATCACCGACATCTTGTTGCCCTCCTGATAGGCCAGATACTGAAGTGTGCCATGCAGGTAGGCTGGATTCTGCCACAGATCTTCCTCCTCACATCTCCGGGCCATATCGGCAGCTCCATCCAGAAGCCCCTCTATATCTATACCGCAGAACGCTGCCGAGACAAGCCCCACCGGAGACAGAACAGAAAATCTGCCTCCCACATCGTCGGGTATGGCAAAACGGGGATAATTCTCGCGCCGGGCTATCTTTAAAAGATAACCTGAGTGTGAGCTGGTGGTGGCGATGAAATGCTCCTGCACATTTTCTTCGCCCACCTCTTCAGCCACCCTCTGGCGGGCAATGAGATAGAGACTCATGGTCTCAGCCGTGGTGCCTGATTTGGAGATGACGTTGAAAACCGTCCTCTCCAGATCGAGCGTGGCCAGAAGCCGGTCAAATCTCACGGGATCCACATTGTCCGGGACATAGAGCCGGGGACGTCCGGAGCGCAGATCCTCATTTTCATTGTAATAGGGCGGGTTCAGAGCACTCTGCAGAGCGATATTGCCCAGGGCTGAACCTCCTATGCCCAGGACAACAAAATTATCATATCTATCCTGCCGCTCTTCACTGAGCTGCAGTATTCTCTTCACAACATCATCCTGCTGGAAGGGAAGCTCCATAAACCCGGGTCTATCTTCGCTCAGGGTCCTGTGGGCCTCTTCTACCTCTTCCTTCATCCTCTCGACCTGCTCGAGCTTAAGACCTCCTTCACCCCCCAGATTCTGTCTGAACATATTATTTACATCTACAGCTATTCTCCCATTTTCACTTCCATTCATAACAGTTCAACCCCCTCTTCCTGTTAACTTATCAGCCGGCGATAGGCCAGAGCAGTTCTGGCTCCCAGCCGGGCATTGTTCTCCAGAAGTCTCAGATTGGCCTCAAGAGTGCTGCCGGAAGTTATCTCCTCCAGTTCTCCCAGCAGAAAAGGAGTCAGATCCTGACCGGTTCTCTCCTCTCTTTCTGCCCTCTGCAGGGCTTCTTCTATTGCCCTTTCCACTTCGTCGCGGGAAAGTGCCGATCCTTCCGGTATGGGATTTCCCACAAGTATGCCGGTATCGAGCTTTAGCTCCTGCTGTTCTGCTGTGATCCGGGCGATATCCTGGGGGTGATCCACACGGCAGGGCACATCGTAACCGGAATCACGGTAATAAAAGGCGGGAAAACTATCGCTTCTGTAACCCAGCACCGGCACACCCAGAGTCTCCAGCCTCTGCAGTGTCAGGCCGATATCAAGAATGGCCTTGACTCCTGCCGAGATTACAGTTACAGGTGTGCGGGCAAACTCCTGCAGATCTGCCGATATATCGAAACTCCCTCCACCGCCGCGGTGGACGCCCCCGATACCTCCGGTGACAAAAAAATTTATGCCGGCTTTAAAGGCAATGGCCATTGTAGCAGCCACAGTCGTGCCGCCGGAAAGACCCTGGGCCACAGCCGGAGCTATATCCCGCCTGCTTATCTTCCGGGCTCTCTCATCCCGGGCCAGCTCCTCAATCTCCTCCTCGGTCAGGCCAGCTTTGATCTCTCCCCGGTGCAGAGCGATGGTGGCCGGTATGGCTCCTTCAGCGGCGATTATCTCCTCCATCTTCA
>CAYXAK010000065.1:0-9922 GCA_964462585.1 uncultured Halanaerobiaceae bacterium | reverse complement strand
GTTCCCGCCCGCCCTACCACACCACCGAGCCCATGGCTCGGCTTTTTTTGTTGGGGTATTTTTTCCCTGGTTATTTTTTTCTTCCCTGGCTGACTAGATAGATTCCGGCCAGTATCGTCAGTCCTCCCAGCAGCATATCTCCGGCAAAGAAACCATTAAGCCCTGCCACTATCCCCACAACTCCCACAATCTGCTGTGCATATTTCATATATTTTAGCCCCCTCTGATATCAGCTTACATTAAATTATAGCAAAATATGCCCTATAATTCATATTGAGGGCGGTTAAGTTTCCTTCAGACCGCTTAATTGTAAAATATCTATTTGCAAAATGGCAGAAATAGAGTTATAATAATCATCAACAATAATTTTTACTGAGTGATTGGGGCTGGGCCATATAAGAAAATTTAACCTGCCGCCTTTTACAGGTCAGGAGAAAATTTACGGAGGGGATTGTCATGAAAACCGGTTACAGTGGTCTTGATAAAAAGTTTAATTTACTGGCCCCTGGTGAACTCACCGTGCTGGCGGGACCAGCCCATGTAGGAAAGACATCTCTGGCAGTCAATATCGCCCGTCACCGCCTGGTCGAACAGGAGGAGAGTGTAGTATATTTCACTCTCGATGAAGGTATCGCTGAGCTGGGTGAGAGATTTATTCATCTGGACACTGAGATACCGCTCTTCAAACAGCAGCACAGGATAGAGGCGGACGAGATGGAGGATGCCAGACTGGAGGAATACGAGCTTGACATAGATGAAGAGGACAATTACAGCAGTCAGGTTAAGGAGAGCGCACTCAGATATCAGCAGCTGATCGAGGAGGACAGACTGACTATTTATGACGGGGATGAACTGACACTGGCTGAACTGCAGTCACTCATCTATGAGAAGTTCTCACATGCTGATTTTATTGTTGTAGATGATATCCGGTATCTGGAGATCTCCCGTGATCGTGATATAGAAAAGCCAGAGGGCAAGATGTTGAGCATCATATATGCTGAACTGCGCAAGCTGGCCAGAGAGCTGGAGATACCTCTGCTGCTTCTCTATCGAGCCGGAGAGGAAGATGCCCGGGAACTGGGCAGTGAGGTCGACACTGTGGCTCTGCTGGAACGCCCTGATTATTGCTCCGAGCAGAGAGAATGGGATAGAGAGCTGAAGGTGCATCTCAACTCCATACCGGAACCTGCCATACTGCATGTTATCCACAATTCTACCGGTCCCACCGGTGAGCATCAGTTTCTGTGGGAGGCTCCACTCCTGCAGTTTAAGGAACACAGTGAGGAGAAAGATAAAATCATATCCGATACCTTCTCCGACTTCAAAAAATAAGAAATAACAGCATGGGCCTTTCTGAGCTGAATAGGAGTTCAAATAGACCCCGGTTGAGTTCTGCTCGCCGGGGTTTATTTTAGATATTAAATTCCGGGAAGTTGAGGTGAATGTTTTGCTTAAACCAGGGTCCGGACTGAAGCTTTTATCCATCATTATTCTGTTAGCAGTCCCCATATTGTTCTCAGCGCCGGCAGAAGTAGAGGCCGGCTGGCAGACACTTGAGACCGAAAACTTTTTGGTGCATTTTCCCGCCGGCCTGGAGGACGAAGCAAGGACTGCGGCCGGTGTGGCCGAGGATGTGCACGATGATCTGATTGAATATTACAATTATGAGCGCGAGGATATAACCCACCTGATCATCAGAGATGACAGTGACAGAGCTGCGGGTGTGACAACCCCCTATCTGCTCGATTCGATCGAGATAAATTTGAGCCATCCCCTCAACCGGGAGTTCGGGACCGGTTTTGAAAGCTGGCTCAGACTTCTTATAGCTCACGAGTATGCCCATGTCCTCCATCTCAACCTGAGATCGGGAGGCTCCGAGGCTATCAGAAATATATTCGGTCGTGTGCCCACCTATACTTATCCCAATATGTTCCAGCCCTACTGGATGCTGGAGGGTTATGCCATTATGGCCGAGACTATGCTCACAGAGGGCGGCCGGGCCGATGATGCCATCTATGATATGTACATGAGGACTGCCTTTCTGGAGGAAGGCTTATATGAGCTGGATCAGATTCACGGCCAGTACAATCTGGAGAGCTGGCCGCCGGGAGGCAGTGCTGTCTATATATACGGGGCCTCAATATTTTCTTATCTGGAGGAGGAGTACGGCAAGGACAAGTTAATTGAGGTTAGTGAGCTCTATGCCGGCAACCCCGGCCGTGGTATTAACTCCATTTTCAAAGAGGTATATGGTGATGATGCCTATCAGCTGATTGAGGACTGGCGCCGTGAGAAATATGATTATTACCGGTCAGAGGCAGAAAAAGCTGCAAACCGCGGTATAACCTACGGTGAGAGGCTGACTGATGTGGGTTTTGATGTTCATCAACCTCTTTACCTTGAGGAAGAAGATAGTATCGTATATTACCATACCGGCGAAAAATTTCCCGGTCTGAGAATCTATAACCTTGAGGAGGGCAGTGATGAACACCTTACAGGCGGGATAATGGCCCCTACCGGCTATGATCTAACCCCGGGGGGAGATCTGATCTACTCCCGTCTGGAATACCACACAGCGGAAGAGCAGTTCTATGATCTATATTTATACGACTTTTCCTCCAACAGCAGCGAGCAGCTGACCGAAGGGGCCAGGGCCCACAGCCCGGCTGTGACGGACGAAGGTGATGTTATTTATATCAACCAGGAGGCCGGCAGCACCCGGGTGGTCAGAGATGGTGATATTCTGGGTGGTGATGGTGTTTCTGAGGAGAGAGAGGTCATCATCGAAGGAGAAGAGGGTGAACAGTTTGTCAATATTGAGCTGGCTCCCGGGGGGGAGAGGCTGGCTGTTATAAGCTGGAACCCCGGAGGGTATCAGGATATATTTCTCTTTGACCTCTCCGCAGAGGATGTGGAGGGAAGCCGGGAGAGAATAACCAGAGGTGAGGAGTCAGTTATCTCGCCGGCCTGGTCGGAAGCAGGTGACAGAATTCTCTTCAGTTCGGACCGGGGAGGAATCTATAACATATACAGCTATCAGCTGGAGACGGGGAATATCCAGCAGCTGACGGAGAAGATCACAGGTGCGTTTGATCCCATGCCTGTCGATGATCGGCTGATCTATGCCGGTTATTCAAAGTCTGGTTATGATCTCTATGAGATGCCTCTAGCAGAGAGCACTGACAGGGAGGTGGATCTGTGGGCTGAGCCGGCTCCTCTGGAGGCAGATGGTCTGGATTTCGGTGGGGAGCGGGATGATGTTCAGGGATCACCGGAATCCTACAGTCCGCTCGACTACATATTTCCCAGATATTATTTCCCCAGTTTTTTCATCAGCACGCGCGGCAGCTATCTGGGGCTCACAATGGGCGGGCGGGACCCCCTGAATAAATTTCACTATCAGGCTACTGTGGAGTACGATGGTTCAGGTTTCGAATACCCCTGGAGCTATGGCCTGGATCTGGAGCTTGATCCCAACCATATCGATCTTCTGCTGCAGAGTTCACGCCAGGCCGGCCGTCAGATGAGGGGATCAAATTATTATTATCAGGACCAGCACTCACTTCAGGCTCTCTACCCCCTCAGCACCGACATGTTTTCCAGATGGAGGCTGGGAGCTGGTGCTGCCTATCTGAGAGGTGAGCTGAGGGATGATGGCCTGGAGGAAATATATCAGCTCTTCGGTATGCTGGATTATGCCGCTCAGGGAGGCCGTGATCATTTCAGCTGGCAGAGAAATGTAACGCTCAATGCCGGCACAGCCTATTATGATCGAGAACACAATCTCTACAGCGACCTCAACTGGAGGGAGTTTCTGGAATTCCCCGGTGATCATCGGCTGTCTCTGCGGGGAGCTCTGGCCTGGTCTGAGCTGGAGGAATTTTATGAGATGGGCGGGCTCTTCGGCAGATACCCCGTGCGTGGATATGATCGGAGATTTGCCGGCGAACAGCTTTACTATATGCGGGGAGAATACCGCTATCCTTTCTGGAAAATAAAGCGGGGGATGGGTTTCTCTCCTGTTTTCTTCGATGAGATGAGTCTGGGCCTTTTTGTGGAGGGAGGTGAGATATCAGCCGGGAATGAGAGCAGAACACTGCTGGGATACGGTGCTGAGCTGAGTCTGGATATGGAGCTTTCCTACGGGCGGATGCCTGCCCGGATCAATCTTGGTCTGGCAGGTAATGTGGATGAACCAGGATTGAGAGTTTACATTGCTCCCGGTTTAACCTTTTAAATTTATTGGCAGAAAACCTTGACATTCCCCCCTAATATTGATAAAATTGAAATACGAAAATGAAAATATATTTTTTCGGTATTAACTTAGGGGGTGCCAGCATGAGTAAAGGCCAGCAGGGCAGTGAAAGGGTTCCTTATAGATTCTTCAGAAGACTTATCGAAGAGCTTCTGAAGAAATTCACATCGGAAGCGCTGGAAGTGGATCTGAGCATGCAGGAACACTATATCATCGAGGTCCTGGGCAGAAATGAGCGGCTTACGATATCCAATCTGGCGGATCAGGTTACCGCTCCTCTGACCACTGTTTCCAGCACACTGGACAGGCTCTACAATCAGGGGCTGGTCGAGAGAGAGCGCTCACAGGAGGATAGAAGAGTTGTTGAGGTTTGCCTTTCCGCCGAGGGCAAGAAGATATATGAACACCATCAGGAGGAGACGAAGAAGTTTGTTGATGAGTTTCTCTCACAGCTATCGCCAGAGGATCGAGAGGAACTATATCGCATACTCAGTGAATTTGAATGGCACTAGCCGCCGGTTTAGATTGAGGGCGGCTTTGCTGGTTCAGACCCTCAGCAAAGGAGGATTTATATGTCTTCAAAACTTGATCTTGTAAAAAAGATGGCAGCAGAGAAAATAGTTGAGACCGGTTTGAGCTATGTCCGCCAGGATCCCCGTGATAACTTCTTCAACTTAATAGCACTGGCCAAAAAACTCACCCAGGTAGAAACATATCAGGCCGGACTGGAGAAGCTGGAGAAGATGGCAGAGAAAAATCCTGCCATATATGAATATGTTGAGCGGGCGGCCGAACTGGCTCCCAAATTCCAGGAGAATCTGGCCAAGACCTTCTTTGTCAATTCCACTCTGCTGGGGACTCAATACCGCAAGGAGATGAGCGAGAAACTCGGTGTCTCCGTTCCCTATACGATTCTTCTCGATCCCACCAGTGCCTGTAATCTGGACTGTGAAGGTTGCTGGGCGGGCAAGTATGAGGATTCAGAGAGCCTCTCCTTTGAGGAGATCGACAGGATCATAACTGAAGCCAAAGAGCTGGGCATATACTTCTTCGTTCTCTCCGGAGGTGAGCCCACAGTCTATCCCCGGCTCTTCGACATATTTGAAAAGCACTCTGACTGTGCCTTTATGATGTATACCAATGGAACGCTCATAGATGAGGAGATGGCCGATAAGATGGCCGAGGTGGGCAATGTAAGCCCAACTCTCAGCCTGGAAGGTTTCGAAGAGGAGACCGACCAGCGCCGCGGCCACGGTACCTTTGGCAAGATAGAGCAGGCCATGGAACTTCTGAGAGAGCGGGGCATACTTTTCGGCACCAGCTTCACCGTTACCCGGGATAACTGTCATCTTCTGACAGAGGACAGCAAATTTGTTGAATCCCTGATAGATAAAGGGGCTTTCTACACCTGGCTCTTTCACTATATCCCCATCGGCAAAAATCCCGATCCGGATATGATGATAACCCCCGCACAGAGGGAAGAGCTGGTGGAGACAGTACCCCAGCTGCGCAAGAATCATCCGCTCTTTATTGTGGATTTCTGGAATGACGGCCATTTCACAAATGGCTGTATTGCCGGGGGCAGACGCTATTTCCATATCAATGCCAGCGGAGATGTCGAGCCCTGTGCTTTCGTCCATTTTGCCGTGGATAATATCAAAGAAAAGCCCCTGACCGAGGTTCTGAAAAATCCCTTCTTTAAAAAATATCAGGAGAGAGCTCCCTTCAATGAAAATCTCTACCGGCCCTGTCCCATAATAGATAATCCCGAGGAGCTGCAGAATATGGTGGAGGATGCCGGGGCCGAGCCCACCCACGAGGGTGCCGATGATCTATTTGTGGAGCCCGTGGCTTCCAAACTGAAGAATAAAGCAGAAAAATGGGGCAGAGTTTCCCGCCCCCTCCATTACCGGCGCTGCTCTCAAAAGAGCGGTGAGGCGGCTGTAGAACAGGGGAGCTAGTCTATACTGCAGGAGGATAATTTATGAGAAGTTTAAAGATAGCAGCCCTGCTGGGGCTGATAATGTTGATAGCAGCTTTCATGCTGCCGGCGGGGATACGGGCTGAAACCGAGTATACCGGCAGCAATTTCAGCCTGGTCATACCCGAAGGCTGGGAGCTTGTGGAAGAGGACGCACAGGGTCAGCTGCAGGAATTTATCTTCCTGGTGCCCGAGGATGTCGAGGCTCTGGAGGCCGACGAATTTCATTATGCCACAAATGTAAATGTGGTGGTGGAGGAGCTGGCCGCCGATTTTACACTGGAGGAGTATCTTGATATAGTGCTGCGCCAGGTCGAGGGGCGGCTGGAAGAATTCGAGCTGCTGTCACGCAGACCGGCCACTATGGCCGGAATTGAAGGCCTGACTGTGGAATATGTGGGGCTGACAGATGCCGGCGAGGAGCTCTCCTGGCAGGAATGGGTCGTCATCAGCGAAGACAGTGCTTATGTTGTATCCTATTCTGCCCGCAGGGATCGCTTTGCCGATTTCAGGGAGGATGTGGAGCTGATTCTGGAAAGTTTTGCTTTTCAGTAACTCAGCTGTTAAAATGGATAACAGACGGTTAACAGCATAAAAATTTAATTAAAGGCTTTTAAAAGCTCAGAAGGGGAGCAGTATTTTCTCCAGCTCACAGAGAGAAGACTCACAGGCTGAGAGGTCTTTGGGTTCTGGAGAAAAGAAGTCGCCCTGGAGCTGCTGCCGTGAAGGAGAAATTTTAGCGGCAGCCGGACGGATATCGTTATATCCTCAAGTGTCAGCCGTATTCGGCTGGAAATCAGGTGGTACCGCGAGCAAGCCCTTCGTCCTGAGCGGATGGAGGGCTTTTTTATATTCCATAGAATCTGCTTAAATCAGTAAAAGGAGTGATCTGGAAATGAATGAAGAACAGCTGCCCAAGACCTATGATCCCGAAAAAGTTGAGGAGAAGTGGTATCAGCGCTGGGAGGAAAAAGGATATTTTACACCCGTCCCCGATGAGGAGAGAGATCCCTTTACCATTATGATGCCGCCACCCAATGTCACGGGAGAGCTGCATTTAGGCCATGCCCTTGACAGTACACTGCAGGATATCATCATCCGCTGGCGGCGCATGCAGGGTTATAATGCCCTCTGGCTGCCGGGTACCGATCATGCCAGCATCGCTACCGAGGTCAAGGTTGTGGAGCAGATGCGGAAGGAGGGCCTGAGCAAGGAAGATGTGGGCCGGGAGGGTTTTCTGGATAGGGCCTGGCAGTGGAAGGAGAAGTATGGAGGCAAGATCTCCGAACAGATAAGCTATCTGGGTGCTTCCTGTGACTGGACACGTGAGCGCTTTACAATGGATGAGGGCTGTTCTGAGGCTGTGAAAGAGGCTTTTGTAAGACTTTATGAAGATGGCCTCATCTACCGCGGAGACTATATTGTCAACTGGTGCCCCAGCTGTGAAACATCACTCTCGGATCTGGAGGTTGAGCACGAGGAAGAGCACGGCAGGCTTTATTATATAAAGTATCCTTTTAAGGATGAAAAAGGGCACATAACTGTGGCCACCACCAGACCGGAGACGATGCTCGGTGATACGGCTGTAGCCGTCGATCCCGACGATGAGCGCTATCAGGATCTGGTGGGTAAAACCGTCATACTTCCCCTGATGGATCGCCCCATTCCTATCGTTGAAGATGAATTTGTTGACAGCGATTTCGGCACGGGAATGGTCAAGGTAACTCCGGCTCATGATCCCAATGACTTTGAGATAGGTGAGCGCCACGACCTGGATAAGATACAGGTCATGGATTTCTACGGCAGTATGAGCGAGGAGGCCGGAGAATATGCCGGTCTGAGCAGAGAGGAATGCCGCCAGCAGGTGGTCGAGGACCTTAAAGAGGCCGGACTGCTGGAGAAGATAGAAGATCATGATCATTCAGTGGGCAGATGCTACCGCTGTGATGTTAAGGTGGAGCCCATGATCTCCCAGCAGTGGTTTGTGGATATGGATCCTCTGGCCCGGCCGGCCATAGATGCCGTCAAGGAGGGCGAGGTTAACTTCGTGCCCGAGCGCTTTACCAGAGTTTATCTCAACTGGATGGAGAATATCGAGGACTGGTGCATTTCCCGACAGCTGTGGTGGGGGCACAGGATACCTGTCTGGTACTGTCAGGACTGCGGTGCTGTCAATGTGGCCCGGGAAGAGCCGGCAGAGTGTCAGGAATGCGGCAGTGAAGATCTTGAACAGGAGGAGGATGTGCTCGATACCTGGTTCTCCTCGGCCCTCTGGCCTTTTTCCACACTGGGCTGGCCTGAGGAGACCGAGGATCTGGAGTACTTCTATCCCACCGATGTGCTCGTCACGGGCCGGGATATCATCTTTTTCTGGGTGGCCCGCATGATCTTCATGGGACTTTACTGTATGGATGAGGTGCCCTTTTCCGATGTCTATGTGCACGGTCTGATACTGGCCAGTGACGGCAAAAAGATGAGCAAATCTCTGGGCACAGGTGTCGATCCCCTCGATGTCATCGAGGATTACGGTGCAGATACTCTGCGCTTTATGCTCATCACCGGAGCCACGCCGGGCAACGACCGCCGCTTCCGCGAGGAGCGCCTGGAGGCCAGCCGCAATTTTGCCAACAAGATCTGGAATGCCTCCCGCTTTATGCTCATGAATCTGGAAGAGGATACATCAAGAAAGCTGCCTGAGAACAGTGAGGACCTGAGCCTGGCCTCGCGCTGGATGCTGCACAGGTTCAATGAGGTCGTCGATGAGATAAATACCAATATGGAGAAGTTTCTCTTCGGCGAGGTGAGCCAGACGCTCTATGACTTCATCTGGGGTGAGTTCTGTGACTGGTATCTGGAACTTATCAAACCTCATCTCTATAACTCCGATGATGATACTGAGGAGGAGAATGCCCTCAGGACAGGCCAGTATCTGCTGGGCGAAATACTGAAGCTGCTCCATCCCGTCATGCCCTTCATAACAGAGGAGATATGGCAGAAGCTGCCGGGCAGCGAGGGCAGCATCATGCTGCAGAAATGGCCCGAGATTCGGGAAGACTGCTTTGATAAAGAAGCGGCGGAGAGCATGGAGCTGCTGCAGGAGGTAATCCGTTCGATCCGCAATATTCGCAATGAGATGAAGGTCGATCCCGGCCGCGATATTACGGCACTCTTTTCCACCGGTTCCGAAGCCGGAGAAATTCTGCAGGCCGGCAGTGAGTACATTTCCGAGCTGGCAGGTGTGGATGAGATGTCCGTAGCCCGGGAATTTTCCGACCGCCCCGATAAAGCCGCCACCGCGGTGGTTCGTGATGTGGAGATCATCCTTCCTTTGGAGGATATGGTCAATATCGAGGAGGAGATCTCCCGCCTGGAGAAGGAAAGAGAAGAGGTTATGAGCGAGATCAACAGAGCTGAAGGCAAGCTCGATAATGATGACTTTGTCAATAAGGCCCCGGATGACATTGTACAGGAAGAGCGTGATAAGCTTGATGAATACAGGCAGGAGCTGGAACAGATAGAGAACAGAATCGAAGAGCTCAGTGGTTAAATTTGACTTAAGGCGCAGATTAGCTCATATTCTGGTTCGATGGAGTTCCCGGTCTGAGGCAGATATTTCTGCCCCGGCCGGGAATTTTTATTGTGCGCCCCGTAGATTCAGGAAATAGCGGGTGGAATAAGAATCCCGC
>CAYXAK010000064.1:7414-10401 GCA_964462585.1 uncultured Halanaerobiaceae bacterium | reverse complement strand
TTTAAATTAATAAAAATATTTCCTTGATGAAAAAGAGGGGATTTAAATGTCATTCGTTTCCAGCTGGAAGTATCGCGTAAATTTCAAAGTAATTCTGACAGCAATTTTTTCTGTTTTAATCTTACTGCTTCTGTTCTCGCTGACAGCAAGGGCTGAAGTGGCATTTATCCCCCTGCATGGCAATGTAGATCCCGGACAGGCCAGCTTTCTCTCCCGCTCGTTATCTGAAGCCCGGGACAGAAATGTGGAGGCGGTGATAGTTGAAATAGATACCTTCGGTGGTTTTGTGGATTCAGCTGTAAAGATGAGGGATATGCTTCTGAACGAAGAGGGTAGAATTATCACCTTTGTCAACCAGAGAGCCTGGTCTGCCGGTGCACTTCTGGCCCTGGCCGGTGATGAGATGTATATGGCTGCCGGGAGCAGCATAGGTGCAGCTGAAACCAGGCCCCAGGAGGAAAAGTTTATTGCAGCATTCAGCCGAGAATTTGCGGCTACGGCTGAAAGGCAGGGGAGAGATCCTGATATAGCAGCGGCCATGGTCGACCTCAGCATGTCCATAGAGGGCGTGGTTGAGGAGGGCAGGCTTCTTTCACTCACTGCAGGTCAGGCGGAGGATCTGAATTTTAGCGATGGCAGCTTTGATAATTTTAACGCTTTTCTATCCGAGATGGGATGGTCGGAGGCGGATCTATACCGTATGGAGAAAACACCGCTGGAGATAGCGGCCGATTTCATCACAAATCCCTTTGTTACGGTACTGCTTTTGAGCCTGGGTCTGGTAGCTTTGGTGGGGGAGGTGCTGGTGCCTGGATTCGGTCTCAGCGGCACAGTCGGTATTTTGAGCCTGGGGCTTTTCTTCTCCGCCTATCTCTATCAGGGTTATGCCGGCCTGGGCCTTGTGGCCCTGTTTTTAGCGGGGGTTTTGCTCATAATCATCGAAGTCTTTTTCATACCCGGATTTGGAGTTGCAGGAATTGGAGGTCTCACCGCTATGTTCATAAGCCTCTATTTTTTCATACCCGATCAGACACTGGCTCTGAGGATAATTGTAGCCGTTATGGTCCTATCTGTTGTTGGGGTGGCCCTGCTCATAAAGATCTTTGGTGCAACCAATTTATGGAAGAAGATTTCACTGGATCAATCTGAGACAGTAGAGGAGGGTTATGTTTCCAGGGCAGAAGAGGAAGATTTAAGCGGCAAAGAGGGCAGGTCGGTTACACCCCTCCGTCCCAGCGGCATAGCTGAAATAGGGGGGAGAAGGGTCGATGTAGTCACCGAAGGTGATTTTATCGATAAGGGAGAGCGGATCAGGGTAGTGAGCAGTAAGGGCAGTCGTATCGTGGTTGTGAAGATAAAAAATGAAGAGGAGTGAATAAAATGAATCTAGATATAATGACCATAATTACCGGTGCTGTTGTAATCGTTTTACTCATAGTTTTCTTCTCTTTGATACCGGTGGGGCTTTGGATATCCGCCACCGCCGCCGGTGTCAAGGTAAAGTTTTTCAATCTCATCGGAATGAGGCTGCGCCGGGTTGTGCCCAAATCGATAGTGGCTCCTATGATCAAATCCCACAAGGCCGGTCTGAAGCTCAGCAGTGATAAGCTGGAAGCTCACTATCTGGCCGGGGGTAATGTCAACAACGTGGTAGATTCCCTTATAGCAGCTCAAAGGGCCGAGATAGATCTCACCTTTGAGAGGGCGGCTGCTATAGACCTGGCCGGCCGTGATGTGCTGGAAGCGGTGAAGATGAGCGTAAATCCCAAGGTAATACAGACCCCGGTGGTGACGGCAGTGGCCATGGACGGTATTCAGGTTATGGCCACGGCCAGAGTGACCGTGAGGGCCAATATTGAAAGGCTTGTTGGCGGTGCCGGCGAGGATACTGTCCTGGCCCGTGTGGGTGAGGGTATTGTCACCACGGTTGGTTCCTCCGATACCCATAAAAAGGTACTGGAGAATCCCGATACCATTTCCAAGACGGTTCTGGAAAAAGGGCTGGATTCGGGTACGGCCTATGAGATACTCTCCATAGATATAGCTGACGTGGATATCGGTGAAAATATAGGCGCTGAGCTGCAGAAAGATCAGGCTGAAGCTGACAAGGATATTGCTCAGGCCAAAGCCGAGGAGAGAAGAGCGATGGCCGTTGCTGAAGAACAGGAGATGAAAGCCAGGGTGCAGGAGATGCAGGCCAAGGTTGTCGAAGCTGAATCAGAAGTTCCCAAAGCCATGGCAGAGGCTCTGCGCAGCGGCAATCTGGGTGTTATGGATTATCTTAACTTTCAGAACATTGAAGCCGATACCGATATGAGGGAGAGATTATCTAAACTGCAGGAAGGGGACGAGGATGCCCAGGGCAATGAGGGTGAGAGCCATAGAGATAAATCATAAAGAAAAAAATATCTGATGGAGGGGTCGGTTATCATGGATGACTGGAAAAGAGGAAATTACAGTGAGGAAGATTTCAACCTTGATATGAGTGAGATCGACAAAAAACTGGGTTACGGTGAAGGAGAACAGAAAGATATCAGCGCAGAGAAAAGTGGCGGAGATGATACTGTTTCACCTGCAATAAACAGGAAAAAAAGTCAGAAAGAGCAGAAGCAGAGTCCTTCCCCGAAATCCGGGAAAAAGAGAAAAAAGAGGGTAGAAGAGGGCAGGAGCGGCGCCAGAAGAAGACCGAGACTCAAACTCGATCTCAGCTCTGTGCAGCAGGGCATAATTATGAAGGAGATACTCTCTCCGCCCCGGGCCAGATCTCCTCATCCCATCTTCCGGAAGTCAGAGAACAGAAATCTGTAGATAGCTGACAATGAATTATAACTGACAGACTTATGGGTCAGACTGTTAAGATGCCGGCTTAACAACCGGCATTTTTATTTTTGCGTTGAGAGGTTTAACTTGTTCACAAAACATGTTATATTATAACGAGAAGAAGGAATTTAAGCTCAGGACTGGAATAGTAATGTTGAAGAACAGAG
>CAYXAK010000064.1:0-7314 GCA_964462585.1 uncultured Halanaerobiaceae bacterium | reverse complement strand
AACGAGAAGAAGGAATTTAAGCTCAGGACTGGAATAGTAATGTTGAAGAACAGAGAAACCATTCAAAAAGTTAAGGAGGATGAGTGTGAACACTGAGACATCGGAAAAATTTGCAGTTTCAAATTATCATAAAGCAAGGAGCCTCTTCGGCAATCTCGATAAAAACCTCAAAATAATCGAGGATGATCTGGATGTGAAGCTGGTTGCCAGAGGTGAAGAGATCAAGATCGAAGGCGAAGAGGAGAAGGTGGAGCTGGCCCGCCGCACCCTGGAGGAGATGACCAAACTGATCGAGGAAGGCAACGATATCTCCGAGCGCCAGGTGGAGTATATAATCGAACTCCTGCAGAACGAGGAGAACATGGATTTTTCCAATATATTCAACCAGGTGATCCAGGTCAACCACAAAGGCCGGGAGATAAAACCCCAGACCGTGGGGCAGAAGATATATCTGGAGGCCATGAAAAGGTCCGATATAGTCTTTTCCATCGGCCCTGCCGGTACAGGCAAAACCTACCTGGCTGTGGTGATGGCGGTTAAGAGCCTTCTAAACCACAGGGTGGAGAGGATCGTTCTGACCAGACCTGCCATCGAAGCAGGGGAAGAGCTGGGTTTTCTGCCCGGCGATATGCAGGATAAAGTTGATCCCTATCTCCGTCCTCTCTACGATTCTCTCTTCGATGTGCTGGGCCCTGAGAAGGTGAAGGAATATCTGGAGAAGGATATAATCGAAGTGGCCCCGCTCGCCTATATGAGGGGGCGTACGCTCGATGATTCCTTTATCATTCTGGATGAAGCCCAGAATACCACCACAGAGCAGATGAAGATGATGCTGACCAGAATAGGTTTCAACTCCAGGGCGGTAATAACAGGTGATATCACCCAGATTGATCTGCCCTACAAGCAGAATTCTGGCCTAACCGAGGTGGAAAAAATACTGAAGGATATTGAAGGCATAGATTTCATCTACCTGGATGAGACCGATGTGGTGAGACACAATCTGGTGCGGAAGATCATCAGAGCCTATGAAGAGAAAGAGGAAGGCTGATATTTAAAGCTGGAAGTCAGAGGGTGTGTAATATATTATGAACAGGCTTATAAACTGGTTTAAGAAAAGGCTGGAAAGGTTTCCCGGTTTGAGTGAGCTCGATCCCGATGTGAGAAAAATAGTGGTGAGTATATTTTTCTGTCTGGTTATGCTCCTGCTCCTCACAGCCAATATGCTGCCCATAGTTTCAGAATTTATGGAGGGAGAGCCGAGCCCGGCCGGTGTAGCCTCACCTCAGAACATCAGTGTGCTGGATGAAGAGAGAACTGAACTGAGGCGTCAGCTGGCACTTGAGGGTGTTCCGGATGTATATGAGGAAAACCGCGATGCACTGCAGATATCAAGGGAAAATTATTCGCAGGCTTTTTCCCATCTGGAAGAATTTGATATAGAGAATAACAGAGATGAGCTGGAAAACAGACTCAATGAATACGGTGTTGCTCTGGAGGGAGCAGATTTTGATCTGCTGTTTGAGCTGGACACTGCAGATCTTGAAGAGCTGTATCAGCTTGGCGAGCGGATTCTGGAAAATCTATATATGGGACCGGTGCGTGAAGGTGAGATGGATGAAGCCGAAAAAGAGATCAGAGGCTTTCTGGAAGAAGAGGAACTGGAAGATGACAGAGCCGCTCTTCTATCCAGATTTTTGACTGCCAGTCTGGTTCCCAATCTAAGGATAGATCAGCAGGCCACAGCGGAAAGACAGGAAGATGTGCTGGCAGGGGTTGAACCTGTATATGTCAATTTTGCCCAGGGTGAGAACATCGTAAATGAAGGAGAGATAATATCTCCCGTCCAGTATGCTGCTCTGGATGAAATCGGCCTATCTGCAATGGAAGTGGGCTGGTTTCAGATAACCGGTACAGTTCTTTTCTTTATAATTTTGACCATGGTTATGGTCTTTTATTTTAAGAATTATCTCTCTGAGATATGGCAGGACAACAATAAACTCTTTCTGCTCGAAGTTCTCATAGTTATTGTCTTTTTCATAGCCTGGATACTTTCATTTTTTGACTTTGCCTATATATACTTTCTCATACCTGTGGGTATGCTCTCCGTGCTCATCACTGTGCTGCTATCCACGGCACCTGCCGTAGCCGCAACCATCTATGTATCGCTGCTGCTGCCGCTGATGTTCGATCTCAGCTTTAATCTGGCTGTGGCTGCCTTTGTTTCAGGTATGGTGGGGAGTTTCAGTGTGGCCGAGGTAAATCAGCGCAGTGATCTTGTCAGAGCCGGCTTCAATATAAGCGGTGTTCTGATCTTCACCGTAATCATGCTCAGCTTCATTCAGCCCGCTCACACACTATTCGATATGGTGTTGTTTGCCGGCATAGGTGCTCTAAACGGGATACTTGTAGCAATACTGGCCAATGGCCTTCTGCCCTATCTGGAGAACATCTTCAATCTGACCTCTGCCGTCAAACTATTGGAGCTTTCAAACCCCAATCAGCCTCTATTGAAGAGGCTGCTGGTTGAGGCACCGGGCACCTACCATCACAGTATGGTTGTGGGCAATCTGGCCGAAACTGCTGCCGACAATATAGGTGCAGATGCTCTTCTGACCAGAGTGGGAGCTTACTATCACGATATTGGGAAGCTAAAAAGACCTTATTTCTTCACTGACAATCAATTTGGGGGAGAAAATCCCCATGATGATATAAATCCCAATCTGAGCTCTTTGATCATAAAATCTCATGTAAAAGACGGGATTAAGATGGCTGAAGAGCACGATCTGCCCCGGGCTATAATTGATCTGATCGAACAGCATCAGGGGACAAATCTCATCTCCTATTTCTATCAGGAAGCAGTTCACAATGATGATCACTCCGTTGCCGCTGAGTCCGATTTCAGATATGAGGGACCAAAACCCCGGAGCAAGGAAGCTGCTATACTGATGCTGGCAGATGTGGTAGAGGCTGCCGTCAGATCGAAGAATTTCGACAAGACCGATCCCAACAGAATAGAGAATTTGATCCGGGGACTTATCCGGGAAAAACTGCTGGAAAATCAGCTGGATGAGTCTGAGCTAACACTTGATGATCTCAATACTATAGCTGAGAGCTTCACCACAATAATGACCGGAATATATCACCAGAGGGTGGAATACCCTGATGATCTGGAAGAAGAGCTGGAAGAGATGGAGGGTAAAACCGATGCTGAAGGTGAAAATAAATGATATGACCGGCGGTGATCCCATCACTGAAGATCTCAAGAAACAGCTGGCAGAACTGGCCAGTATGGCCGTGGAAGAAGAGGTGGGGCTGGAGGAAGAGAGGGAGGTCAGCCTGACCTTTATGGACAATGAATCAATTCAGGATTTAAACGCCAGATACAGGGATAAAGATGAACCTACAGATGTGCTGGCCTTCCCCATGGAGGGCTATCTCCTGGGGGAGATAATCGTATCCCTGGAACAGGCCGGAAAGCAGGCAGAGGAGTTCTCGCACTCACTGGAGCGGGAGGTTGGTTTCCTGGTGGCTCACGGCCTTCTGCATCTGCTGGGCTATGAACACCAAGAAAAATCTGACAGGGCCAGAATGAAGGAAAAAGAGGATAAATATCTGCAGAAATTTGAAGTTTTTCGGAGATAGTTAGGATGGAGAGGCCCTTAACTGGGGGGAGGTAAAATGTTCTGGCAGGTGATTCTCCTGCTGATACTTTTTTTTCTGTCCGCATTTTTTTCCGGCTCGGAGACAGCCTTCATGGCTGCCAGCCGGGTTAAAATCAAGGATGAAGTCAATAAAGGCGACAAAAGGGCTGAGCTGGTGGATAGATTGCTCAGCGATGAGATCAAACTCCTGAGCACCATTCTCATAGGAAATAATCTCGTAAATATTGCTGCTTCTGCTATTGCCACCTCCCTGGCCATAGACATCTTTGGCAGCAGTGGAGTTGGTATTGCCACAGGTGTTATGACGTTTTTGATATTGGTCTTCGGAGAGATAACCCCTAAATCTCTGGGCAATAACAGATCGATAGAATATGCCAGGATTGTTGCTCCCTACCTGATCTGGATGGAGAGGATATTTGCCCCTTTTGTGAGGTTTTTTTCCTGGCTGATCAAAGTTATAATCGGAGCAGAAAATGTTATGTCGGCGGCATTTTTGACCGAAGAGGAGATAAGGCGTTTTGTCAATGTTGGAGAGAAAGAAGGGGCCATTAAAGAAACCGAGAGCGAGATGATCCACAGCATATTTGATTTCGATGATATTATGGTGAGGGAGATAATGGTGCCCCGCACAGAGATGGTATGTGTGGAAAAGACAGGCCCTCTGAATGATGTTGTGGAGCTGGCAGTAGAGCATGGTTATTCCAGAATTCCCGTCTACGAGGAGAATATAGATGATATCGTGGGCCTGGTCTATGTCAAGGATCTTCTGGTCATGCTCCTGCAGGGGGAAAACTGCCAGCTTAAGGAGTATGAGCTGTCAGAGTTTATCAAGCCCATCTATTATATTCCCGAGAGCAAACCCATAAATCAGCTTCTCAACGAGATGCGGCGCCGGCAGGAGCATATGGCTATCGTTCTGGATGAATACGGCGGCACCTCCGGTCTCATAACGATTGAGGACCTTCTGGAGGAGATAGTCGGCGATATCAGAGATGAATTTGATCCGGAAGAAAGAGAGATCGAACCCCTGGGTGAACATGAATTGATAGTGCAGGGCGGTGTCGATATAGATAAGATCAATGAGTACCTTCCCCAACCCCTGGGCGATGAACAGACCTATGAAACCATAAGCGGTTATATCCTGCATCAGCTGGGTTATCTGCCCCGGGAGGGCGAAGAGATCAGCAGAGAGGGTCTGGAGCTGGAGGTCATGGAGACATCCGAGCACAGAATCAAAAAGGTCCGGATCGTCTCCGATGATCCCCTGAAAAAGCTGACCTATCTTTAATCTCAATCATCACAATCTCAATCATCATTGAAATCACGAGGTGAATAATGTGAGCAGTGACTGCCGCAAAAAGGGCAGGAGATTTTTGTATATATTTATATTCCTGCTGGCAGTACAGCTTTTGTTGATGTGTTTTTTTTCCGGTGAGCTTAAATCCCGGGAATTGGAATTAGATCCCGCTATGGTAGTCATCGAAAACCACCCTCTATCCCGGCCGCAGGCCGGTCTGAATGAGGCTGATGTTGTCTATGAGTTTCTGGTTGAAGGCGGAGTAACCAGATTTCTGGCCGGTTATTTTGACGGCTATCCGGAAAAAGCCGGTCCCATTCGCAGTTTAAGACCCTATATGATAGATATAGCCCTGCAGCATGGAGGGTTAATATTTCATGCCGGCGCCAGCCAGAAAGCACATAGAATAGCGAGCCAGGATGATGTATACAGTCTGGATGAGATAACCAACCCCTGGTATTACTGGCGTTTTGAAGGGAGATCTATGCCTCACAATCTCTATACAGACCGGGAAAGCCTTCTCAAAGCTTCGGAAGCGGTAGATATCTATGCCGGTTCAGATTCTTCAAATCCCGCCCGGAAATGTTCGGAGAAGAATGACCTGGCAGAGGGAGATAGTGCTGAAATTATATCCCTCAGTTACTGGAGCAATGAAATTGAATATATCTATGATCAAGAAATAGATAGATATAGAAGATTTTTACAGGGAGATGCTCATATTCTGGAAGGTGAGATAACTGTAAGCCCGGAAGAGATCATAATTATCTCCGTCCCACATGAGATCATAGATGATGAGGGTAGATTGAGAATAGATTTCTCCGGTGAGGGCAGCGCTCTTTTGATCAGGTCGGGCAGGGCTTTTAATGCTCGCTGGAAGGGCTCTTCCGGGGACGTGGGAGAGGGGATTGATATTCTCACTGAAGAAGGTGAAGAGATAGATTATGGCTGTGGTCTCACCTGGGTACAGGTTGTACCGAACACAGCAGATATTGTACTTGAGGAATGAGTCTATCGATAAAGAGAAGGAGGCGTCAATAACAAGCCATGCTTAGAGAAAATACTGAACTCAAAGATGAACTGGTGGCAGAGGCCAAAAAGGCCAGAGAGAATGCCTATGTTCCCTATTCTGATTTTGCTGTGGGTGCAGCACTGCTCACTTCTGAGGAGGAGGTATACCGGGGCTGTAATGTGGAAAATGCCTCACTCGGCCTGACCAACTGTGCTGAGAGGACGGCTCTTTTCTCCGCTGTTGCTGATGGTGAAAAAGAGTTCGAAGCTATAGCCATAGCAGCGGATACTCCAGATCCCGCTTCTCCCTGCGGCGCCTGCAGACAGGTGCTCATAGAATTCGATCCCGGCATGGAAGTGATCATGGTCAACATGGAGGGTGAGGAAAAAATCACCACTGCCGCAGAGCTGCTCCCGGATTATTTTACCTCCGATGATATGGTATGAAGGAGGAATTCAGATCCGGCTTCATCTCCGTAATAGGTAGGCCCAATGTGGGTAAATCTTCGCTGATCAACAGGCTCATCAGAGCCAGGGCCAATATCGTCACCGACAAACCCCAGACGACCAGACAGAGGCAGAGAGCTATTCTGACCGAAGATGATTTTCAGGCTATCTTTCTGGATACACCGGGTGTCCACAAAATTAAGAACAAGCTGGATGAGCATATGCTCGATGAAATAAAAGAGAGCCTGGGAGGAATAGATCTAATATTTTTTGTCTGTGATGCCGGTGGGAGATTTGGCCCCGGGGATGAATTTATCTTTAACCGGATCTCTGATTCCGATCTGCCCGGATTGCTGGTTTTGAACAAGGTCGACCTGCTGGAAAAAGATAAACTCGCCGAAAGGTCAGCAGAGTATGCCGAAAAGACCGGGCTCGATCTGGTCGAGGTGTCGTGTAAAACAGGCCGGGGGATCGATGAGCTTCGCACCTATCTCAGGGATAACCTGCCCGAAGGTCCACAGTACTACCCTGAGGATATGTATGTGGATCGCCGGGAAAGAGATATGGTGGCGGAGTTTATCAGGGAGCAGATTTTTCGCCTGACCTGGGCTGAAGTCCCCTACGGTACAGCTGTCATGGTTGAAGAGATGGAGGATAAGGAGGATATAACCTATATCAGGGCTAATATCTATGTTGAACAGAAAAGTCACCGGGGAATGGTCATCGGAGAAGATGGCAAAATGCTGAAAAAAATTGGTCGTCAGGCCCGGGCTGAGATAGAGGATATGCTGGGAAGAAAGGTATATCTCGATCTGTGGGTTAAGGATCAGAAGAGCTGGCGCAACGACAAAACCTGGCTGGAAAGGTTTGGTTATGAATAGTTTGACTGCGATTTCAGGC
>CAYXAK010000063.1:0-10436 GCA_964462585.1 uncultured Halanaerobiaceae bacterium | reverse complement strand
TTGTCCTCTCAAATTTCTCCTTGTTTGCCATCCTCTTCATCCTCCTTTGAGTGTTGAGTTTTTATTTGCTGACTGGTATTGTTAAATACTCAATCATTTATTCCGAATCTCTTCAGCTATACTGGCCGGTGCCTGGGCATAATGGGAAAACTGCATGGTATGGGTTGCCCGTCCCTGAGTTTTAGAGCGGAGATCGGTTGCATAACCGAACATCTCAGCCAGGGGGACTACGGCCTTGACAACCTGAGCCTTGTTCCGCTGTTCCATGCCCTTTACCTCTCCCCGGCGTCCATTGAGATCTCCGATAACCTCGCCCATATATTCATCGGGTGTTACCACTTCAACCTCCATCATGGGCTCTAGGATGACGGGGCTGGCCTTCTGAGCAGCTTCTCTAAATCCCATAGAACCGGCAATCTTGAAAGCCATCTCGGAAGAGTCGACCTCGTGGTAACTGCCGTCCTTCAAAGTCACCTTGACATCGACCACCGGATAGCCGGCTGTTATGCCATTCTCCATGGCCTCTTTGACACCGTCTTCTACTGAAGGAATGTATTCTTTGGGAATTGAACCGCCAAAAATATCGTTCTCAAATTCAAAGCCGGCGCCCTCCTCCATCGGTTCTAGATCCATAATCACATGACCGTACTGGCCGCGACCACCGCTCTGTCTTATGAACTCACCCTCTACATCATAGACGGGTTCTGTGATGGTCTCCCGATAGGAAACGCGGGGCTGACCTACATTGGCATCTACATTGAAATCTCTCAGCAGTCTGTTGACGATTACCTCAAGATGCAGCTCGCCCATGCCCCTTATCAGGGTCTGTCCGGTCTCCTCATCGGTCTTTACCCGGAAAGTGGGATCCTCCTCAGCCAGCTTCTGCAGCGCTTCGCTCAATTTATCCTGTTCAGCCTGGCTTTTGGGCTCGATGGCAACCGAGATAACAGGTTCGGGAAAGTCCATAGACTCCAGAATAATGGGATGATCGTCATCACAGAGTGTGTCACCTGTTGTGGTGTTCTTTAAGCCCACCGCAGCAGCCAGATCTCCGGCGTAAACATTATCTCTTTCCTCGCGGTGATTGGCATGCATCTGCAGTATGCGGCCTATTCTCTCCCTCTCATCGGAGGTGGAGTTGTAGATATAGGAACCGGCCTCAAGCACACCGGAATAGACCCGGAAAAATGCCAGTTTGCCCACATAGGGGTCGGACATTATCTTGAAAGCCAGAGCGGAGAAAGGTGAATCATCATCAGCCTCTCTGACTTCCTCCTCCTCTGTCTCGGGGTGAAATCCTTTCACAGGTGGGACATCCCGGGGCGAGGGCAGAAAATCAACGACGGCGTCGAGCAGCATCTGCACACCTTTATTTTTAAAGGCCGAACCGCACATCACCGGTACAATACTGACATCGAGCACGGCCTTCCGCAGAACTTCAAATATCTTCTCCTCACTTATCTCCTCTTCTTCTAAATACTTCATCATCAGCTCGTCATCTTCTTCGGCCAGTTTTTCCATGAGCTCTTCGCGCTTCTCTCTGGCCTGCTCCTGATATTCCTCAGGAATTTCACAGCGTTCGTAATTTACGCCCAGATCATCGTGATATATTATAGCATCCATATTTATCAGATCTATTACACCTTTAAATTCATCCTCATTGCCCACGGGCAGCTGGATAGGAACAGCGTTTGCACCCAGCCTCTCCTTCATCATCCCGACCACACGGAAAAAATCAGCACCCATGCGATCCATCTTATTGATAAAGGCAATCCGGGGCACATGATATTTATCCGCCTGTCTCCAGACAGTCTCTGACTGTGGTTCAACACCACCGACAGAACAGAAAAGCGCAATAGCGCCATCGAGAACTCGCAGCGATCTTTCAACTTCCACGGTAAAATCAACGTGACCGGGCGTGTCTATAATGTTAACGCGATGATCACGCCACTGACAGGTGGTAGCAGCAGAGGTTATGGTAATTCCTCTCTCCTGCTCCTGTTCCATGAAATCCATGACTGCGGCCCCATCATGAGTTTCTCCCATTTTGTGCACTCGACCGGTATAGTAGAGTATGCGCTCGGTCGTGGTTGTTTTACCGGCGTCGATGTGCGATATAATCCCGATATTTCTTGTTCTTTCTAATGGGAATTGTCGGGCCATTATACTCCCTCCTTACTAAACTTTCCAGACAAACAGCTTGCCTGCATCATTACCATCTATAATGAGCAAATGCTCTATTTGCTTCTGCCTGACGGTGAACTTCTTCCTTGGTTCTAACTGCACCGCCGGAATTGTTGTAAGCATCGAGAAGCTCTCCAGCAATTCTTTCCTCGAGGTTAAGCTCACCCCGTGATCTGACCGCTTCCACAAACCAGCGCAGGGCCAGGCTCACCTTGCGGTGTTCATCAACCTCGATAGGTACCTGATAGCTTGAACCCCCAACTCGTCGGGATCTTACCTCCAGAGCAGGCATGATATTCTCCAGAGCCTGCTTTACAACTTCTACAGGATCATCATCAGCTTTATCAGCCGCCTGTTCCATTGCCTTATAAACTTTTTTTTCGGCCAGAGATTTCTTGCCATCGAGCATTATTTTATTTATAAGTCTGTTGACCACCACTTCATCATACACGGGATCTGGTTCAATCTCTCGTCTTTCAGCTCGATCTTTTCTCATGGTCGTCCCCCCTCGCTAAATAGCATTGTTGAACGGCAAAAAAATCCTTCATTAATCATCATCGGGCTTTTTGACACCATACTTGGAGCGGGCCTGTTTTCGATCCTCAACACCGGCTGTATCGAGAGCTCCCCTGACTATATGATAGCGCACACCGGGAAGATCTTTTACTCTCCCACCTCTAACCAGCACAACAGAGTGCTCCTGCAGGTTGTGGCCTATGCCGGGAATATAGGCTGTCACTTCTTTCCCATTTGTAAGCCTGACTCTGGCCACCTTGCGCAGAGCGGAATTGGGCTTTTTGGGAGTGGCTGTATAAACCCTGGTGCAAACTCCCCTCTTCTGGGGACAGCCATCGAGGGCCGGAGCTGTGGTCTTCTTCTTGACTTTTTCTCGTCCTTTGCGGATCAGCTGATTAATCGTTGGCATATATTGGCTCCACCTCCTTTCCCGGGTAAAGGGCATAGAAATCCGCCGCCGGGTTGCGGCGGCAGATTTCACTGCCCGATATATCCTTGTATTTACATCGTCTCACACACACTACGTTATTTTAACACCTTTTCATGACCTTGTCAACTGTTATTCCACCTCAGCCTCTTCCAGCTCTTCTTCTTTTAGCATCTCTTCCAGCTCCAGTCCATCTTCACTGGCTATATCTACACTGCGATAATGCCTCATCCCTGTGCCGGCCGGAATCAGCTGGCCGATAATGACATTTTCTTTCAGGCCTCTCAGCTCATCCTTCTTTCCCTCCAGAGAAGCTTCGGTGAGAACTCTTGTTGTCTCCTGGAAGGAAGCAGCCGAGAGGAAGCTCTCGGTATTGAGAGAAGCCTTGGTTATGCCCAGAAGCATGGGCTCAGCTGTGGCGGGTTCCAGACCCTGCTCCAGCATTCTCTCATTGGCTTCTTCGAACTCAAATCTGTTGACAAGGCTGCCGGGCAGAAGCTCAGTATCACCGGCTTCCTTAATCTTGACCTTCTTCATCATCTGCCTGATCACTATCTCAATGTGTTTATCATTGATCTCCACACCCTGAGAACGGTAGACACTCTGTATTTCCTTCATGAGATATTTCCTGGTTCTTTTCTCGCCATCTACATCCAGTATTGTATTGGGATCCATGGGGCCTGTGGTGAGTTTATCTCCGGGTTCGACTTTTTGGCCATCTTCAACCAGGAGTTTGGAACCATAGGGGATCTGATAGGTCTTCTTGCTGTCCTCATTCTCCACGACCACTCTTATGGAGCTGCCCTTTTCGTTTATGGTCACTTCGCCCTCTTTTTCGGTCAGAACAGCCTGTCCTTTGGGGGAGCGCCCTTCAAAAAGCTCTTCAGCGCGGGGAAGGCCCTGTGTTATATCATCACCGGCAACTCCACCTGTGTGGAAGGTCCTCATGGTCAGCTGTGTTCCGGGCTCACCGATAGCCTGAGCGGCTATAATGCCAACAGCCTCTCCTATCTCTACAATCTTGTCATCTGCGAGATTCTTGCCATAGCATTTCTTGCAGACACCGTGTTCGGTCACACAGGTGAGGTTGGAGCGGATTTTAACCTCTTCAATTCCACGCTCCCTGAATTCCTCGGCGGCTTCTCTTTCTATCAGCTCATCTCTTTCAACAAGAACCTCTCCTGTTTCAGGATCTTCTATATCCTCAGCGGCCATCCTGCCTATACATCTCTCCTCCATCTCTTCGATGGGAGTGCCATCTTCGGATCCGAGATCTCCCACATATATGCCCTCTTCTGTGCCGCAGTCATCCTCGCGCACTATCACATCCTGGGATACATCGACAAGTCGCCTTGTCAGATAACCGGAGTCAGCAGTACGCAGCGCGGTATCGGCAAGGCCCTTGCGTGCACCGTGAGAGGAGAGGAAATATTCCAGAACATCCAGCCCCTCACGGAAGGAGGATCTAATCGGCACATCTATAATCTCGCCGGAAGGATCGGCCATAAGACCTCTCATTCCAGCCAGCTGTGTGATCTGGGCCACACTTCCTCGGGCGCCGGAGATTGCCATGGAATAAATATCATTATCCTCGTCCAGGTGAGCCATCAGTTTTTCGGTGACGTCATCTTTGGCCTCATTCCATATATCTACAACTTTTTGATATTTCTCATCCTCGGTGATCGCTCCGCGTCTGTAATGGCTTTCTATCTCATTTACGGTCTCCTCGGCTTCATCGATAATATTCTGCTTGGCCGGAGGAATGGCAGCATCATCTATACCTATAGATAGACCTGAGATAGTGGAGTAACGAAAGCCAAGCTCCTTAATCCGATCCAGAACAGTGGAGGTGAGATCATTGTCATATTTCTCGCTCAGCCTTGAAATCAATGAGATAAGCCCGTCCTTATCGAGCTTTTCATTTACAAATTCCATATCCTCAGGCAGAGCATCATTGAATATCACCCTGCCGGCGGTGGTCCGGATCAGCTCATCACCTTCATACTTCATCTTGATGGGCTGATGCAGTTCTATGCCGTCGGTCTCATAGGCTTTAACGACTTCAGCACTGGAGGTAAAGGCCTTGTAATCTGACTCTTCCAGATCATCCTCCTCCGGATCCTGTGTCAGGTAGAAGATTCCTATGATCATATCCTGGGAGGGCACAGTTATCGGACTTCCATCTGCCGGCGAGAGCAGGTTGGTCGTCGAAAGCATCAGTATTCTCGATTCCGCCTGAGCCTCCACGGAGAGAGGAACATGAACGGCCATCTGATCGCCATCGAAATCAGCGTTGTAGGGCGGGCAGACAAGCGGGTGGAGTTTAATGGCTTTGCCCTCGACCAGCACCGGTTCAAAAGCCTGAATGCCAAGACGGTGAAGTGTGGGGGCTCTGTTGAGGAGCACCGGATGATCTTCGATGACCTCCTCGAGTATACCCCAGACTTCTTCATTTTCGTTCTCAACCATCTTTTTGGCATTCTTTATATTGTGGGCCTGTTCCCTCTCGACGAGTTCCTTCATGACGAAGGGCTTGAAAAGCTCCAGGGCCATCTTCTTGGGCAGCCCGCACTGATGCATTTTTAGCTCCGGACCCACCACAATTACCGATCGCCCGGAATAGTCGACGCGCTTGCCCAGAAGGTTCTGTCTGAATCTTCCCTGCTTTCCCTTGAGCATATCGCTCAGAGACTTAAGGGGTCGGTTGCCGGCACCTGTGACAGGCCGACCTCTGCGGCCATTATCGATAAGGGCGTCAACTGCCTCCTGCAGCATGCGCTTTTCGTTGCGTATTATGATCTCAGGTGCACCCAGTTCCTTCAGGCGCTTGAGACGGTTGTTTCTGTTGATCACCCGTCGGTAAAGGTCGTTGAGATCAGAAGTGGCAAAACGACCGCCATCGAGCTGTACCATAGGCCTTAAATCCGGGGGAATGACCGGCATTCTTTCCAGAACAAGCCATTCAGGATTGAGGCCGGATTCCTTCAGGCCAGACATCACTTCCAGCCTTCTCACAGCTCTCTTTCTGCGCTGTCCGGAGTTGTTTTTGATGGTCTCACGCAGCTCTTTCACATCCTCTTCCACATCTATTGAGCCCAGCAGCTTCTTGACAGCCTCAGCCCCCATGAGTGCTTCAAACTTATCGCCGTATTTCTTCCGGGCCTCGCGATATTCGCTTTCAGAGAGAAGCTGCTTGTACTCCATAGGTGTTTCGCCGGGTTCCAGAACTATATAGGAGACAAAATATATGACTTTCTCCAGGTTTCTGGGGGACATATCCAAAATCAAGCCCAGACGGCTGGGAATCCCCTTGAAAAACCAGATATGAGTGCAGGGAGCGGCCAGATCTATATGCCCCATGCGCTCTCTTCTGACCTTGGAGCGGGTGACCTCTACACCGCAGCGATCACAGACCACACCTTTATAGCGCGCTCTTTTATACTTGCCGCAGTGGCACTCGAAGTCTTTGGTGGGGCCGAAGATCCTCTCACAGAAAAGCCCATCCTTCTCCGGTTTGAGTGTGCGGTAGTTTATGGTTTCAGGTTTTGTAACCTCTCCCCGGGACCAGTCCAGAATCTTATCCGGAGAGGCAATTCCGATCATAATGGAATCAAAATTATTTACATTCAGCAAGGGTCTCTCCCCTTTCCTGCCTGAAATTTTATTTATTCATCATCCTGGTTCTGGTCATCTCCCTGGCTTACTTCCGAGTCCAGACCCAGATGTTTGTTGGTTTCACTCAGTTCATCGCTCTCGGCAATTTCCAGTTCCTCTTCATCCTCGGTGAAAATACGAGCATCGAGTCCGAGACTCTGCATCTCCTTGATCAGCACCTTGAAAGATTCGGGTATGCCCGGTTCAGGGATATTCTCGCCCTTGACGATAGATTCGTAGGTGTTAACACGTCCGACCACATCGTCAGATTTTACGGTGAGCATCTCCTGAAGTGTATAGGCAGATCCGTAAGCCTCAAGAGCCCAGACCTCCATTTCACCAAAACGCTGACCGCCGAACTGTGCCTTGCCTCCCAGAGGCTGCTGGGTTACCAGAGAATAAGGACCTGTGGAACGGGCATGGATTTTGTCATCGACAAGATGATGGAGCTTGAGCATATACATATGACCGACTGTTACCCTCTGTTCGAAGGGCTTTCCCGTACGCCCATCGTAAAGCTTCATCTTGCCATCCCTGGGCAGATCAGCTTTTTCCAGCATATCTTTGACCTCTTCCTCTTCGGCACCGTCAAAGACGGGAGTCTCAATTTTGAGACCAAGTGCCTCTGCAGCCAGTCCCAGGTGTGTCTCCAGAACCTGACCGATATTCATGCGAGAGGGCACACCCAGCGGATTGAGCACTATTTCTACAGGTTTACCGTCGGGCAGGAAGGGCATATCCTCTTCGGGCAGTATGCGGGATATTACACCCTTGTTACCGTGACGGCCGGCCATCTTATCACCGACCTCGATCTTTCTCTTTGTCGCCACATAGACGCGAACCAGCCTGTTAACGCCGGGATTCAGCTCATCTCCATCCTCCCGGGAGAACTCTTTGACATCCATGACTATACCCTTCTCACCGTGGGGGACCTTAAGAGAGGTATCGCGCACCTCGCGGGCTTTCTCACCGAATATGGCTCTGAGGAGCCTCTCCTCGGCGGAGAGTTCTGTCTCACCCTTGGGTGTAACCTTGCCCACGAGAATATCCCCTTCGGAGACCTCGGCCCCCTCTCTGACTATGCCCCGCTCATCAAGATCTTTGAGGGCATCCTCGCTCACATTTGGTATATCACGGGTGATCTCTTCCGGGCCCAGCTTGGTGTCTCTGGCCTCTGCTTCGTATTCCTCTATATGAATGGAGGTATAAACATCATCTTTTACCAGTTTTTCGCTTATCAGTATGGCATCCTCAAAATTATAGCCCTCCCAGGGCATGAAAGCCACAAGGGCATTCTTGCCAAGGGCCAGCTCACCATCGTCTGTGGCCGGACCATCAGCTATGATCTGCCCCTCTTCGATCTCATCACCGAGGGAGACTATAGGAGTATGGTTCATGCAGCTGCCCTGGTTGGAGCGCTTGAATTTCATAAGTTTATACTTATCTATTTCTCCGTCATCGGTTTCAACCACGATCTGTTCACCGGTAACCCTGCTCACAACACCATCATTTCTGGCCACGACCACGGCACCGGAATCTTTGGCCGCTTTGTGCTCTATGCCAGTTGCCACCACTGGAGAATCGGTCTTCAAAAGCGGCATGGCCTGCCTCTGCATGTTGGCCCCCATGAGAGCTCTATTGGCATCATCATTCTCCAAAAAAGGTATCAGGGCAGCGGAAACACCTACAATCTGCATCGGTGAAACATCCATATAGTCGATCTCATCTGCAGATGTTTCGATGATATCGCCGCGCTCGCGGGCGGCGATTTTATTTCCAATCAGATTGTTTTCCTCATCGAGCTCGGCGTTGGCCTGAGCAATGGTGGCCTGATCCTCATCATCTGCGGTGAGATATTCTGTCTCATCTTTTACCTCTCCATTCTCAACTTTTCTATAGGGAGTCATGAGAAATCCAAATTCATTGGGCTTGGAATAGGTTCCGATCGAGCCTATCAGGCCGATATTCGGACCTTCCGGTGTCTCTATAGGACAGATACGACCATAATGGGAGTGATGAACATCACGCACGTCGAATCCGGCCCTCTCCCTGCTCAGACCTCCCGGCCCAAGTGCACTGTAACGTCTCTTATGGGTGAGTTCGGAGAGGGGGTTGGTCTGATCCATAAACTGTGACAGCTGACTGCTGCCGAAAAACTCCTGGATGGCGGCCACCACCGGTCTCGTGTTGACAAGAGCCTGGGGTGTGACCACATCGACATCCTGGATGGTCATCCGCTCTCTGACCACTCTCTCCATCCGGGATAGACCTATGCGGAATTGATTCTGGAGCAGCTCACCCACAGTCTTCACACGGCGATTGCTCAAATGATCGATATCATCGATATAAGCACCATCATCGCCATTTACCAGTCTGACCAGATAGCGGACAGTCTCTATAATATCATCTTCTTTTAACTGGCGGTGCTCGGGATCTATATCCAGACCGAGCTTTTTGTTGATCTTATAGCGTCCCACCCGGGCCAGATCATAACGCTTGGGATCGAAAAACATGGAGTTGATCAGATTGCTGGCACTTTCCACTGTGGGAGGTTCTCCCGGTCTGAGCTTCTTGTAGAGTTCGATGAGAGCCTCCTCTTCGGAGTCAGTATTATCGCGCTCCAGTGTATCATGTATAACCTCATGGTCTCCCAGCAGATCAAGAAGCTCTGCATCACTGGGATAGCCCAGTGCTCTGAACAGCACTGTAGAGGGCATCTTACGGGCTCTATCCACGCGGACCGAGATGATGCGCTTTTTATCATATTCAAATTCAATCCAGGCCCCGCGGTTGGGAATTATACTGCCGTTAATCAGCCTGCGGCCATCTTTTACATACTCATCATCGAAATAAACTCCGGAGGACCGGACCAGCTGATTGACCACAACCCTCTCTGCTCCATTGATTATAAAAGTTCCCTTGCCTGTCATGAGAGGAAAATCCCCCATGAATACATCCTGCTCTTTTACCTCACCGGTCTCCTTATTGATCAACCTCACCTTTACCTGCAGAGGAGCTGAATAGGAATCATCACGATACCGGCATTCTTCCACACCGTGCTCGGGTTCACCCAGTTCATAGTCAACAAACTCCAGAACTAAATTCTCGGAAAAATCCTCGATGGGTGAGATCTCCGCAAATACCTCTTTCAGCCCCGTCTCCCAGAACCAGTCGTAGGAATCCTTCTGAATATGAAGCAGATAAGGCAGTTCTCGGGCATTACCGATTTTAGAAAAGCTGACCCTCTCTTCTTTAGTTGCCATTTTTGCACCCCCGCTGGACATGACTTTTTCGGACATCTTCTGCATTACCGGACTCAACTCTGAAAAATAACAGCTCGGACCACCCCGCTGACAGATATTTTTCGCTCTCATATAAAAAATATATAAACTCTTTATAAACCTTATAAGGCAAAATATAAAAAAATGTAATAATAAAAATCACATCGGAAACTTTTATTATTACATTGAGTGACCGCTTATTAAACTGGCTTATTTGTCTGTCTTGAATCGATTTTACAGCATAATCGACAATAAATAATGTTACCACACTCTTTCATCTATGTCAAGAAAAAAGGGGATTTTATTCAAAATTGATCTATAAACCTAAAGTCCACCCACCTCACACTGCTTTTTGAATCCAGCAGGTGAAGGTG
>CAYXAK010000062.1:0-10812 GCA_964462585.1 uncultured Halanaerobiaceae bacterium | reverse complement strand
CAGCCCGGGAGAATATATCCTCGCTGAAATCCACATATTCTATCTGCAAAATCTGTCATTCCCCTTTCTGCTTTTCCATAGACTCTTTTCTGTTCTCTTTTAAACTTCTGCGCATACCGGCCTTATTCCTGCCCGGAAAAGCTGGCGGAGGATTGCCCGAGAGCTGATGCAGTTTGCAGAAGGAGAGTTTATATGCTATTATACTTTAAAGATTTATAACCGTGAAATATCTTTTTGTCCGAATGATTAAAGTAATGGGGGTATTAATTATGATCGATATCAACAGTGCCGGCAGCGAAGAGCTTACTCAGATTAAGGGAATCGGCAGCTGGACAGCTGAATGCATAGTGGAATACCGTCAGGAGAATGACGGCTTTGAGGAGCTGGAGGAGCTTAAAAAAGTGCGGGGAATCGGAGAAATCAAGTTTGAAAAAATAAAATCGAATCTCACAGCAGAAGAGAGAAGAGAAGAAGTCACCGTGGAATTTGACCCCGATCTTATGGGGGTTGAAGAGCCGGAAGAGGTGCACCTGGTAGGGGAGATGAATGACTGGGATCCTGCCGACAGATCCTACAGGTTAAAAAGAGATGAAGACGGCATCTGGAAAAACACCTTCCACCTTAAGCCCGGCACGGAATACAAGATAATGTATGATTCCAGCAGCTGGGAGGAGGAAAAACACATAGGATATCATGGAGAAAATTTTGTGGTCTGAGCGGCAAAGCTCAGCTGCGCCAGTCTATCTCCTTGATACCTGAAATCTGGAGGAGATCGCTGTTGACCTCTTCCATCTGAACATCGGCGGGGATATTCAGCTGGAAAACTGCCATGGTTTCAGCACTGAATTTATCCTGATCTATATTAATATTTTCTATCATCACACCTCTTTCATCCAGAATTGCGGCTATCTCACACAGCACCTTAGAGCTGCCATCTGTGCGGCAGAAAAGCCTGTCATCTCCGCCGGTCCTTATCTTCTTCTCCCAGCGGTTGAAATAGTTAAGGGTTATGAAGACCAGAAAGGTGCCGAAGGCGGCCATGATGTAAAAGCCCACTCCTACGGCAAGCCCCACAGCAGCCGTCACCCACAGGCTGGCTGCAGTGGTGAGTCCCCGGACCGAAAAGCCCTCCCTTATTATGGTGCCGGCGCCCAGAAAACCTATTCCGCTCACAACCTGGGCTGCTATTCTGCCCACGTCTGGCATCAGATCAGGGTAGAGATAGCCCATGGAAAAAGAAACTATCATGATCATTGTGGAGCCCACCCCCACCAGGATATGGGTTCTGAAACCCGCCGGCTTATCCAGCCTCTCCCGCTCCCAGCCGATAAATCCAGACAGCAGCAAAATTGCTACCAGACGCAGTATAATTGTCCCTTCCCCTATCATACCTCGTTCAGCTCCTCGTAGATGACAGGTATATCCCAGGGAGTGATTATGCCCAGAAGCTCCTGACCGGAATCCCTTCTGTCCGCTATAATCAGGGCATCAAGCCTCTGCCCCCGGCGCTGTGCCCGATTAAATTTATCCAGCACAGCCGCCAGATTCACATCAGGGCCGATGATCTCGTAGATATGATCCTCTTTGGTATAGGCCAGCACCTCTTTTACAGAGGTGTCGGGCAGAATCAAATTTTTCTCCTCCTCAAACTCCAGATCACCCAGCCAGCGCGAGACAGTCTTGTCGGTAAGAAGCCCCATAACCTCTCCTCTATCATCCATAACCGGAACCTGTGTATATGAATGCCTGTTCATCGATTTGACCGTGCGCACCACAGACCGCGTCTCCTCAACCACCAGGACATCCTTCTCAAAGAGAGGATAGACTGTGGGTGGATCCAAAAGCTTATCCCTGATCTTCTTGAGAAGATTGAGTGTCCTCTCGTTGGGCACGGCATAGTATTCATGATTGTGCACGATCAGATTCCTTATATTTTTGATATGCTGGAGCTCATCATAGTAGAATTTGATGGTGCTGTCCTTATCCTTGAAAATATTAAGCAGGTTTCCAAAAGGCTGAAAACCTCCGGCTTCACTGCGATCCTGCAGGTGCTCCTCTATCTCGCTAAAATATTTCATGAACTTCTCGCTGTTTTCCTCTGTCAGCAATGGGCTCTCCCCCCCGATCTGATATAAAAACCTGTCCTTTACCTCTCCTGCTATCCTATAACTACTGTTCTGGATTGAAGTCATAATTCCTGTAGGATGATCGAGGAGGAGAAGATTTACGCCCCACAATGCGGGATTTAAATGATCTGTCTCCGGCAAAATAACTGTCAACTCTGTTTATGATAATCCAGACCAGAACAAAAAATAGGGCTGAACCAAAAATGCCCACAGGCTCAACACTGGCAATGGCAGCTATACCGGCCAGCCAGCTGAAGATGAAATAACCCAGCAGCATTGCCATGATCGGAAATAGATAGATCATGAAGCTGGCAAAATGCAGACGGTTGGCCTCCATCTCCACCGTCACCTCATCACCGGGACTGGTCCCGATAGGGTCAATGACCTCCACCTCCATCTGTTCTGATTCATGGCCATTTTTGGAAAGCCCGCAATCTCTATCACATTTATTACAGGCCGAATGTCTGGTGATGACAACCACGGCTTCGCCATCAGAAGTTGTCTGGACAATACCTTTTTCTTTCATTGCTTTACCTCCTCTGCTGTCAGTATAAATTTGCGGAAAATATCGAGCCAGATATGCTCTTCTTCCAGCACATTTAGACCGGCTTTTCTTATATTTTCCCCGGTTCTGCGGTTTATATTGGCTCCCCAGAGATATCTGGGAATAAAATTGAAAATATCCATCAGATTTTTCAGAAAAATTTTGCGGCTGAGCATATGCTCCAGCATGAATATTCTGCCTCCGGGCTTCAAAACCCGTTTTAACTCCTCCAGCCCCCTGATGGGATCGGGGACAGAACAGAAAACACAGGTGGTCACTATATAATCAAAGCTTCCTCCTTCAAACTCCAGATTTTCGATATCCATTACCCTCAGATCAATCAGCTCAATATCGATATCACGAGCAGACTCCAGCTTTCTTTTCCTCTTTTCTGCCCTATCTATCATGCGGGGGCTAAAATCTATAGCAGTTATTTCAGCCCCGGAGGGATAATAGGGCATATTTTTGCCCGTACCCACACCGGCTTCCAGAATTCTGACACCGGACTCAGCCTCCTTTTCTATCTCCCGCCAGAATTTTCGGCGCCAGCGGGAAAAGGCGATCTTTTCAATTATTCCCTCCAGCAGATCATAAACAGGTGCTATTCTATCATAGCGTTTTTTTATTTTTTCAGAGCTGTCTTTTCCTCCCAAATATATCACTTCCTTCTAATAGAACAACTTCCGGGCCCCAGGATACTCAAGGGGGGTATATTTCTTCTGTCTTTATTATAAGTAATTTAAGTGATTAAATCAAGTATAATTTTCTGTCCAGGGGAAATTGCTGGATCTTTTTTGTTATAGAAACACATATTATAGATTTATGCCCTTGCAGCCAACAGGGTTGTTATTAATCCCGGAACGATAGATAAAAAATCTATTGTTATTGTTGTTGAAAGTGATTATGCTTTCTCAAAACTATCATAAAGGCTGAACAGCCTTATGTTTTCAGAAAGGTATTTAATCCTGGCCTCTTCATTTTCCTTCTCTTCTGCGGCAGTGGAATGTCCTGTAGCCCGAGAATTTTTTCCCATTCCTGCTGATTTCTCCAGCGGTATCACTCTCCTTTCACCACCGGCCAGATGGAAATAGTTATCAGCAGGCTGATAATCTTCGGTGGGCAGCTCAATTTTTATATACTTGGCCAGATTTTCAGCTGTGATCTCCAGTTTAAATTTTTCTCTTTCAGAGCCTCCGGTCAGCAATTTGCAGGAGAGACCGGGAGGTAATAGCTTGAAATGTTTGGGTCTGACAAAAAGCTGATAGGCGGTGGATCCGGCATTTTCAATCCCGGGATTCTGGCTTTTAAGATTTTGATTAAAGGGCCGGGGACCCATATCTTGCCGGTTAAATTCTGCCCGAAGATAAATTTCCCGCTGTTTTGCTCGATAATCAGAAAAGTCCAGACATTTTATCTGCTGAGCTTTTCTTTGCGGCAGTTCCACGTTAAATTGACCTTTTTCCAGTGTCTCCCCGGTCGAAGTTTCCAGAAACCAGTTTATCTCTCCCCGAACCGTTGAGAGAGTATCGTTTGCTAAGTGCAGATTGAAAGCCATACTGCTGTAATAACTATTGTCCTCTATTTTTGACGCCATCTTCTCCTCCCGGCTGTCCGGGGCACTGGCTTCCTCAGCTGTAAGCAAAATCGCAGAATAAAAACGACGGGCAAAATAGTGGAGAGCTTTCCATCTCCCAAAATAATCCCGGCTGGACCATGAAGCTCCCGGCCAGCAGTCATTTAGCTGCCAGTAAATTGTTCCCATGCAGCGGCCCCTCAGCCGGCGGAAATGTTCTATACCGGTTTTTAAACCTTCGGCCTGAATCAGCTGAGAAAGATAGAGCAGTGAGGCAAAATCGTCGGGAAACTTGAAATACTCACCAAGATAGTGAACAATTCTGGAGTTGCCGCCGGGATTTCGCTGATGATGCTCCATGATCCGGGAGAAGATATTGCGGTCTTCAGCCTCTGTAAAACTTTTCACCGTCCTGAATTCGGGAAATGACTGCAAACCAAATTCGGTGATAAAGCGGGGCTGGATATTCCGGTACTGATCAAAAGGTTTGAGCCCATGCCATACTTCCCAGTAATGAACATTTCCTTTATCCTGGCTGTTGGGTTCAATATACCCGCCCCCGGAGGAGGGTGAGGAAGGCCAGAAAAAGTTTTGCGGATCGAGTTCATGAACCAGAGCAGGTATCAGGGTTTCAAACTGTTTGACATAATCAACCCTGTGCTCGGGATATTCCTCTTCGATTCCCCATTCTTTCATGCCCCACTCAATTTCATTGTTTCCGCACCAGATAGCCAGTGAAGGATGATGGCGAATACGACAAACATTATCCCTTATCTCTGCTGTAATGCTGGCAGCAAAACTGTCGCTTAAACGATAGCCCGAACAGGCAAACATCAAATCCTGCCAGACCAGCATCCCCTCTTCATCACATATGTCATAAAAATAATCTGGTGGATATATGCCTCCACCCCAGACCCGTATCATGTTAAAGTTTGCTCTGAGGCAGTCCCGGATGAGAGCAGCAGTCTCTTTTTTCGTGGTACGGGAAAGAAGATTATCCTCGGGAATGTAATTAGCTCCCCGGATAAATATGTCCCTGTCATTAATTTTAAAATAAAAACTTTCCCCCCATTCATCTGTTTCCCGTACAAGTTCAATTTCACGCATTCCCAGCCTCTGCTGCCAGCAATCAATCTCTTTTTCCATGCATTCAGATCTGGATTCATTCTTTTCATGATTTTCTTTGATTTTAAGCAGCTTCACTGTAAGCTGATAGAGAGGCTGACCGCCCCATTCTGCCGGCCACCAGAGTCGGGGGTCCTCCAGCTGAAAATCTAAGGTGACTTTTCTGGAATATGAATCCCTCCTGGGTATTTTCTGATAATCAGTATATTTCTGCCAGAAATCTCTGCAGCAGTCCGGCTTATATTTAGCGTCATCATCGTCTGGCAGATTACATTCCAGATCTGCCCGGGAAGAAGAAAATGAATCATATTCTTTTGAAAGCACAACTTCGCGCTTCCATTCCTCTCCCTCAGGACCGCTCAGGTTTGCCAGCAGTTTAAAGTTACTGCTGCCTTTACTTTCATCACTCTGAGGCTTTTTACTTTCAGGCCATAGATCAACACCTATACTCACTTTAAGCTCAACCCGATTTTCAGAAAGGTGGTGTTCCTGCCGGGGATAAACCTCATTCAGCCGGGCATTTTCATATCCAATTATTTCAATCTCACGCCAGATCCCGAGATCAGGAAGTACCGGTCCCCAATCCCAGCCCAGCATATAGTGGGCCTTTCTCAGGTGAGGATAACCAGGGACCGTGTGGTCCACACCAAATACCGGGTCTTCTGCCTGACAGCGAGCTATGTATTCCAGGGAAGAGTAAAATTCAATCCGGATGGTATTTTTTCCGGATGAAATGTGATCTGAAATTTCAAACTCATAATGGCGGTGCATATTGGCAGTTTTAGCTATTTTTGTTCCATTAAGAAAAATACCCGCCAGGGTATCGAGACCCTGGCAGGATAGGAATATTCTATCACAGGCAAGCAGTTTTTCATCGACAGTAAAGGTCCTCCGGTATACATAATTCTTTTCCGCCAGTTTTTTAATTTCATCAGAATTATCACGGTAAAAGGGATCGGGAATCCGGTCAGCCTGCAGCAGATCTTTAAAAAGACTGCCCGGAACTTTCCCGGTCTCCCAGTTTCCTCGGCCCTTCTCCCTGAATTCCCAGCTTCCGGCCAGGTTTAGTTTTTGCATGGGGCGCCCTCCTTGATCATAATTAAAAATTGCTCGTCAAAAAACTATTTCTTACACTTAGGACACCTGTCCGCCCTGCTCCCCGGGAGTATAACAGCCTAATATTGCAGGAACTGATTAAACTATCCTCCCGGGAATAACCTCTGCAGTTCTCACGATTGATTCTGATTCACAGGGTGATAGTTAAAATTCATTTTCCCAGGATATATTTCAGTTGTTTGTCGCGGTTTTTAACTTCGACTCTCCAGCGGCTTTTTTGGCCATGATTTTTGAGATTTGTCTCTGTAGAGTTAATTTATTCATTCAGTTTTTTGGATTTATTTAGATAACTGTTCATGATTTCATTTATTTCATCATCGGTTATTTCCCCTTTTCCCAGATGAGAGAGTCTGTAGAGAGGAAATTTAGAGTTTTTCCTGGCAAATTTTAGCTGTTCAGAATTTAACTTGGATTTCAGCGTGTTTTTACCTCGAGTATTTTTTAACCATTCATCTACGGAATGTTCGGGAGTTAAATATTTTATTACATCACCGCATTTTATCTTTATCTCACTTCTTAGCCTGATGTCGCGTGAAGATCGTCCTGCTTGAATAATATACTTATCATTTTCAACTACCCATCTGTTCTTTTGAGGCAGAAAATAAGCAAAATCATCCCTGGTCAATTCCAGTTTAAATTCTCTGATTTCACCGGACTTTATTTCTAACTTCTTGAAACCTTTTAGTTCTTTAACTGGTCGTTCGATCAGAGGGGATTTTTGACTTATATATATTTGCACTGTTTCCTTGCCAGAATATGGCCCTGTATTTCTTACTCTCACCTTTAATTCAATGGGCTTTTCAAAATCCCTTATAACATCGGGACACTTTAAATCCATATATTCAAATTCAGTGAAACTTTTGCCATGTCCAAATGGATAACCAGGCTCAATCTCTTTTTTGTCATAATATCGATACCCGGTAAAAATTCCTTCTCTATAATTTACTCTGTCATTTTTCCCTGGAAACTCAAGATAAGAAGGATTATCCTGTATTCTTTGCGGAAAAGTTTCAGGCAAACTTCCCGAGGGATTTACTTTTCCCCAAAGAACATCTATTAAGGCAGAAGCCCAGCTTTGACCTGCTAACCAGCACTGAAGGATGGTTGAAGCGTCCTTTGTCCATTCCCCCAGTGATATAGCCGAACCACTATTTAATATCACTATCGTTTTATTTTGTACTTTAGCTATGTCTTTGATCGCCTTAATTTGCTGCTCAGGTAAATCTATACTTTTTCGGTCTTCGCCTTCAACTTCACTTCCTTCATAATGTCCTGCGAATATAATTGTTACATCTGCATTTTGAGCTTTTGATATAGCTTTTTGTGAAGAGTAATCAGAATAATAAATCAGATCGAAACCTATATGATCACTTTTCTTTCTCAATTCTTTTAGTGGAATTTTTAAATCAGTTGGGTTCACTTTAGAACTCCCGCCACCCTGATATCTTGGGTTTTCAGCCAGCTTTCCAATAACAGCTATTTGCTTTGAAGAATATTCCTCCGACCTTCCCAGAGGTAATAAATCATTTTCATTTTTCAACAGCACAAAACATTCGGCTGCTTTTTCTTCAGCAAGTTTAGCATGTCTTTCCCCGGGAATTTCGTTGCGATTGCTGTTTTTAGACTGTGCTCTTAATATAATTTTCAAGTTTCTGCGCACAACTTGATCTAAAAGTTTCTCTCTAAGCTCTCCGCTATTTACGGCTTCAATAATTTTTTTATCATTAATATCTGAAGGACCTGGCATTTCTAAATCTAATCCGGCTTTAATTCCTTCAACTCTATCATGTACCGCACCCCAATCGGAAACAACAAAACCGGAAAAATTCCATTTATTCCGGAGTAATTCTGTTAGCAAGTAATTATTTTCAGAAGCGAAAACACCGTTAATTCTATTATAAGCACACATAACCGTCCAGGGCTCAGCCTCTTTAACACACCTCTCAAAAGCATATAAATATATTTCCTTGAGTGCTCTCTCCTCAATATCTGCATCTATAAACAAACGCTTTGTCTCCTGGTTGTTGGCAACATAATGCTTCAATGAGGTGCCCACACCTTTAGACTGCACAGCATTTATGAAAGAAATAGCAAGTTCCGCAGTCAAATATGGGTCTTCTGAATAATATTCAAAATTCCTGCCTCCAAGGGGGGACCTCTTTATGTTAATTCCAGGACCTAATATTATATCAACATCATTAGCTTTACACTCTTCAGCTATAGCTTGACCTATATCTTCTAACAAAGAGCGGTCCCAGGAAGCAGCCATTGCTGAAGCTGTGGGAAAACACGTTGCTGGTCTAGCCGGATCCTGATGATGTCGATCAGCTACATATCTTAACCCATGAGGTCCGTCTGACATTAGCAAAGACGGAATATTAAGTTCCTCAAAACTTTCAGTTTCCCAGAAACTTTTACCAGAACATAAAGAAGCCTTTTGCTCTAAAGTCATTTTTTCAATAATGGAGTCAATCCGGTCATTTATGTTTTTACTCATTATTTGTCCTCCAAACTATTAATTATATTCTGGCAAAACTCGGGCAGGTCGTCGGGAACTCTACCAGTTAATATATTACCATCCTTAATAGAATGTCCAAATCTTCCGGTTACAGGTTTATCTGCTACATAAGGCCTGGAATGAAAACCTGTTTTTACTGGAATTATAGAAATCTTCGCCCCTTTATCGCTCAAGCGGAGTAAGGGATAAAGCACCTCAACGTCTTCAAACTCATGCCCCACTATGGAAACAACATGTTTACTTTTTAGTTTTGACAATTTTAAAACCTCCCTCAATTCCAGCTGCATCAAGAATATTATCCGGAATACTCCTCTTGATTGTTGATCAGATCACGGTACCAGCGAGCGCTGTCCTTGAAGATTCTCTCCTGGGTTTCAAAATCGACATATATAATGCCAAACCTCTTGCTGTAACCATATGCCCATTCAAAATTATCAAGTAAAGACCAGAGATAATAACCTTTTAAGGGCACCCCTTCTTCAACTGCTCTCCCCGCCATATCTATATGCTGTCTGACGTAATCGATTCTCTCAGGATCCCTAACTGCTTTACCCTCAGCAGAAACTGTAACTTCATCATCATATGCTGCTCCATTCTCGGTAATAAATATTTTTTCTGGCTGGTAGTCCTGATCGATACGAGAGAGCAGATCATAGAGTCCTTCAGGATAGACTTCCCAGCCCATAGCGGTATGTTTGCTATCCTCCACATCGACAGTCCGAAATTTCAGTATCTGTGGTTTGGGATTATATCCCACCAGCTTGCGGGTATAATAATTTACCCCCAAAAAATCCACCGGCTTTGAGATTATCTCCAGATCATCATCCTCTATTTCCGGCTGCTGCAGATGCTGCTGGTATTTTGTCAGAAGTTCTTCCGGGTAACGACCTCGAAAAATTGGTTCCAGAAACCAGCGATTTTTAAAGGCATCACAGAGTTCTACAGCCTTTCTGTCACGGGAGGAATCACCGGCTGGATAAACTGGATGGAGGTCCAGTGTCAGTCCAATTTCTCCCTGACTGCCGAAAAGATCCCTATAGGTCTGAACTGCCAGCCCATGAGAGAGCAGGAGATTATGAGATACAGCCACTGCTTTAGCCTGATCGGTAATCCCCGGAGCATGTTCACCAAAATAATGTCCCAAAAAGGCTACAACCCAGGGCTCATTATGAGTTATCCAAAAATCTATAAAATCGCCCAGTTCCTTGAAGATTTCCTCCGCGTATTCCCGAAAATAATGAATTATATCCCGGTTAAACCAGCCCCCCTCATCCTGCAGGGCCTGCGGCAGATCCCAGTGATAGAGTGTAGCGGCCGGCTTAATACCTGCTTCCAACAATCCGTCCGCCAGTCTTTTATAAAAATCCAGTCCGTCCTGATTAATATCACCACGACCTTCGGGAAATATCCTGGGCCAGGAGATTGAAAAGCGATAGCTGTCAAGACCCAGATCCTGCATCAAGTTGATATCCTCCTGATAGAGGTTGTAGTGGTCACAGGCCACATCACCGGTATCATTATTGTGAATATTACCGGAGGTATGGGAAAACCTATCCCAGATCGATTCACCTCTGCCATCCTGATCATGAGCACCCTCTATTTGATATGATGAAGCGGCGCTCCCCCAGATAAAATCAGAGGGGAAATTTCTTTCTAACATTTATATTGCCTCCTTATAATTTTCAGACATGTCTTTTGTTTGTTGATTAATGACATCCATCCCCTCAGCCGATGTTATCCGGCAGGCTCATCAATACGTAATGATTCTTTTCTACCTCTTTATAACCTTCTTCCCGGTTATTTTGATAAA
>CAYXAK010000061.1:9204-10889 GCA_964462585.1 uncultured Halanaerobiaceae bacterium | reverse complement strand
CTGATTTCAGAATTTTAATCATTTAATTCCTCAATTTACTACTTCGAGGAAAAATATTTAATCCCTGCCTGGAAGAGTTTGCTTAATGCAATTTCCTGTGCTATATTATAAACAAATAAAAGTTGAGCATACTTATATGGATTACCGGGAGGGATAATCTTGTTTAAGAGAAAAAGCAAAAAAATCGATTTGATATTTCCATTTATCTTAGTTTTCGCTCTCCTTGCCCTGCATTTTTTGCCGGCAGCGGGCGTGCAGGCGGAGGAACTGGTGGTTGCTCAGGAGGACTCGCCGGTCTCTTTAAGCCCGCATGCCGCCAATGATGGACCTTCGATACAGATTTTCAGCCAGATACACGAGACGCTGGTAGATCTCAACGAGGATATGGAGATCGAACCCGGCCTGGCCCACAGCTGGGAGCAGATCGACGATCTGACCTGGGAGTTCGAGATATATGAAGGTGTCTATTTCCATAACGGTGAGGAGCTCACCGCGGATGATGTGGTATTTACGCTGGAACGCCTCTTAGATCCCGATACAGGTGCACCGGGATCTTTTATAGTCGATTTTCTGGAGGAAATAGAAAAAGTCGATGAATACACGGTCAGGCTGACAACTGCTGAGCCCTATGCTCCCATACTGAATCACCTGGCCCATCCCGTCACAGGCATTTTAAACCGGCAGGCTGTGGAAGAGGCCGGTGATGATTATGGTACACTGGAGGCAGTGGGTACAGGCCCCTATGAGTATGTGGAATGGTCCACAGGTGATTATATCGAGCTGGAACGCTTTGAGGACTACCGGGGTGAGGTGCCGGATCCTGAAATTGTGACGATCAGACCGATAGTGGAGGATACCGTGCGGGCTATCGAGCTGGAGACAGGCGGTGTCGATATTGCCTACGGAATAGCTCCCCCCGATGAGGAGAGGCTGCGCGAGGCTCCCGGGACTACACTGGAACCCTATCACTCCCTGGCCATACTCTATGTGGGGCTCAATGCTCAGGAGGAGCCGCTGGATGAAGTTGAGGTCCGGCAGGCTTTAAATTATGCGGTCAATACCGGGGATATCATAGAGCATATCTACGGCGGCCACGGTGCTGAGGCTGCTGGACCCCTCTCCGAAAATATCTGGGGCTATAATCCCTATCTGGAAGGCTATGAATATGATCCCGATAGGGCCCGGGAAATCCTGGCTGATGCCGGTCATGAAGACGAACTCACACTCTCACTCTTTACCACAGAAGATCCGCAGTATCTGCAGACAGCCGAGCTGGTTCAGGATAATCTGCGTCAGGTCGGTGTGGAAGTAGAGGTGGTCACGCTGGATCTGGGCGATATGCTGGAGAGAACGGCTCAGGGTGAGCATGATATGTTCGTTATCACCTGGGGTACCATCACCGGTGATGCCGATTACGGCCTTTACCCCACATTTCACAGCGATCAGTTCGGAGCCCCCGGCAACAGAACGTTCTATGCCAGTGACAGGGTCGATGAGCTGCTGGAAAGAGCCCGGACGGTGACGGATGAAGAGGAAAGACTTAATCTTTACCACGAGGCACAGGAGATCATATCAGAGGAAGCTCCCTGGATATTCATCTCCAACCCGGAAAGGCTTATAGGTGTGGGGCCCGGCGCTGAAAACTTTGTGCCGCATCCCATGGTCGCTCACGATCTCAGCCGGGT
>CAYXAK010000061.1:3601-9104 GCA_964462585.1 uncultured Halanaerobiaceae bacterium | reverse complement strand
CCGGCGCTGAAAACTTTGTGCCGCATCCCATGGTCGCTCACGATCTCAGCCGGGTGGAACTTGTGGATCAATAAAACATCGCAGAGGCGAGAACTGGAAGAAGAGAAGTTTGTAGTTAACCGGGGCCGGCCCTGACCGCCGGCCCTTTTTTAAACCGGCTTATGTTATTATATTCTCAAACTCTTTTACAGATACAGATAACATATACTGCGCATTTTGTCCTGGCGGTCATCTAATTCATCATTCCCGGTGTGAGTTAAACATTCGGGGGGATTCCGGGCTATTCCGGGCTATAACTACGGCAAAGGATATGATATGGTGGAATAGAGGTTACAATATTGCCAAATTGGCTTTAAAATATAACAGGGGGTTGAGAGAAATGGCGAAGATGACGGAGAAGGAGAAGATGCTGGCAGGAAGACTCTATGATCCAGCAGATGAGGAGCTGGTCCGGGATAGAAAAAGGGCCAAGAGGCTCTGCTGGAGGTTTAACCGCCTCGATCCCGATAAGAAGGAGGAAAAGCAGAGGCTTCTGAATGAGCTCTTCCGGGATGAGGTGGAATGCCATATCGAACCCGGTTTTTACTGTGATTACGGTTATAATATTGAAGCCGGCGATAACTTCTATGCCAACCACAACTGTGTTATACTGGATGTTAACAGTGTGGTTATAGGGGAGAATGTGATGTTCGGGCCTCAGGTCCAGGTCTATACCGCCACACACCCCATCAGAGCGGAGGAGAGGCAGAAGGGCAGAGAGCTGGGTCTGCCGGTGGAGATAGGTGCAGAAGCCTGGATTGGGGGGAATGTGGTAATAAACCCCGGGATCAGTGTGGGCAAAAAAGCTGTGATAGGTGCGGGAAGTGTTCTAACAGAGGATATTCCCGCCGGCGTGGTAGCGGCCGGCAATCCCTGCCGGGTTATCAGGGAGATATGAGGCTTTAAATTGATATAAAGTGGAGCTTTCTGCAACATATACTGCAGATCACAGACTGCAGAAGGCAGGAGAAACATAAGTGGAAACTTTCTGAAATAAATATCTATACATCCATATATATGTGTCAATTCGCATATATCGGATCCGGGGCCCGGGAATAATCCTTTCTTTCCACAATTATTTATAAAAAGAAAAGGTGGTGAAGGCGATGAGAATATTTATCTGGCTGGCAATACTCTTCTGTGTCTCACAGTCGGCCACCCTGTCCGGTCTCAATCTGGCCTATTTCAATGTGAGCAAATTGAGACTGGAGATGGAGGTGGAGCAGGGCAGCCGTAAGGCGGAGAAGGTGCTGAAGTTAAGGAGAGATGCCAACTTCCTGCTGGTGACAATACTCTGGGCCAATGTTTCGGTAAATGTGCTGCTCCCGCTTCTGACAGGTTCCGTGCTGAGCGGTGTTATGGCTTTTTTCTTCTCCACGGTGGTGATAACGATCGTGGGTGAGATCATACCCCAGAGCTACTTTTCCCGCCATGCCATAGAGGTGGGGGCCAAATTTTCTCCCCTGCTCAGATTCTATCAGGTGCTTCTCTATCCCGTGGCCAAACCCACAGCACTGGTGCTGGACAGGTGGCTGGGGCGTGAGGCCATCTCCTATTTTCAGGAGGATGATATCAGGGAGATGATCAATCTGCACATGCAGGCCGAGGATACCGAGATTGAGAAAGTGGAAGGGCGCGGTGTTATCAATCTCCTGGCCCTGGATGATCTGCCCGCGGCGGCTGAGGGGGAGGTTCTCGATCCCGACAGCATCATCGAAATAGAGTACAGCGATGGCAGCCCTATCTTCCCCCGGATTGAGCCGGAAGCCGATGATCCCTTTTTGAAAAAGCTGCACAGGTCAGAGCGCAAATGGGCGGTTCTGGTCGACAGTGAGAAACGCGAGCCCAGGCTGGCGGTTAATGTGGATAAATTCATCAGGGAGGCGCTATTCCAGCCCGAAAGCTTCCACCCCCATCACCACTGTCATAAACCGATACTGATCAGAGATGAGAGCACGACACTGGGTGAGATCATACCGGAATTTAAGGTAAATCCCCGGCACAGCGAGGACGATGTGGTCGACAGGGATATAATTTTAGTCTGGGGTGACGAGAAGAAGGTTATAACAGGTGCCGATCTGCTGGGCAGGCTGCTCAGGGGTATCGTCAGAAATGTAGAGATACCCCGGCGGGTGTAATGAGAGCACGCTCAGACCGCCCGCGATCTGTCGGGTTTTTGGGGTAGAACCAGGGGAGTTCTACCCTCATAGCGTATCTCGGCTTCGACTCCGTAAACCTCCTTGATGCTGGCAGAGTTGATGACTTCAGTGCCTCCGCAGCAGTGTACTCTGCCCTCTTTGAGCATGATGAACCGCTCACAGTACCTGGCGGCCAGGGCCAGATCGTGCATGGCCATGAGGGCCAGGAGGTCCCCCTCCATTTTATCCTCGATTACCTCCATAACCTCCAGCTGATTTCTGAGATCAAGGCTGCTGGTGGGCTCATCGAGCAGGAGAATATCCGGCTCCTGCACAAGGGCCCGGGCTATGAGGACTTTCTGCTGCTGACCTCCGCTTAAGCTATTGAAATCCCGGAAGGCTATATCCTCCAGATCCATGCTCTCGATCACTTCGGCTGTCTTCTCCCGGTCTTCAGCCCCTGGCCTGTAGCCTATATGGGGTTTTCTGCCCATCAATACCATATCGAAGACAGGTATGGGGAATTTGCGGCTCTCCTGCTGGGGAACATAGGCGATAAGGCGGGCCAGCCGGGCCGGCGGGAGATTCAGCAGATTTTCGCCTTTCAGCTCGATACTTCCCCGGGCGGGAGAGAGCAGACCGTTTATGCACTTGAGAAGTGTGCTCTTGCCCGAACCATTGGGGCCTAAGATTGCGGTCAGATTCTTTTTCTGCAGGGAAAAAGTAATATCTTTGAGTGTCCAGTCCTGTTCATAACTGAAATAGAGATCCTCAATTTTCAGCTCCACATGTATTCCCTCCCCTTCATAATCAGATATAGAAACAGAGGCACTCCCAGAAAAGAGGTCAGTATTCCCACCGGGAGCACCACCGGTGAGATGACGGTGCGGGCGGCCGTATCGGCGGCCAAAAGCAGAATGCTGCCCACAAGCAGAGAAAAGGGGAACAGATATTTCTCGTCCGGTCCGATCAGCTTGCGGCCGATATGAGGTGCAACAAGTCCCACAAAACCAATAATTCCCACTATGGAGATGATGATGGCGGTTACCAGCGAGGCCAGAAGCATACCCAAAAGCCTGAGCCTGCTGACATTGACACCCAGACTTCGGGCAGTCTCATCACCGGAAGCCAGCAGCCTGTAGTTCCAGGAGTTGAGCAGGAAATATATCAGTGCCGGCAGTGTGGATAATAGCATCACGGCATTGTTCCGCCAGGTGGCCCGCCCCACATCGCCGAAAGTCCAGAAGACTATGGCCGCCAGCTCCACTTCGTCTGCGGCATACTGCAGGGCGGTGGTGCCGGCGGTGAAGAGCGAACCCAGAGCCACACCTGCCAGGATCATAGTCTCGGGGGAGGCCCCCCTGTATCTGACCAGAAAGAGGATGATGCCGGTGGAAAGAAGAGACCAGCCGAAGGCTGAGAAGGCTGTGAGGTAAAAATAGTCGAGCATTATGGTTCCCTCACCGCCGCTCTGCAGCGAACCCGCCCCCAGAAATATTATGGAAAAAGCGGCTCCGAAGCCTGCGGCCTGAGAGATGCCCAGTGTAAAGGGTGAGCCCAGCGGGTTTTTGAGAATGGTCTGCATGACAGCCCCTGAGAGGGCCAGGCCGCCTCCCGCCATAATTGCTGCCAGCACACGGGGCAGCCTTATATTCCAGATGATGATATCGCTTCTGCCGCCCTCTGCAGCTCCGATCAAAGCCTGCAGCACCTCGCCCGGGGGCAGTGAGAGAGCCCCGGTGGCGATGGAATAAAGTGTGAGCAGGGCGAGAACCATAACTGCCAGCAGAGCCATAAGCAGCTTGCTGCGGTTCATCTGCTCATATCTATCGGTCAGGCTCACCCCTGTGTCCTGCTGCAGCTCATCTTTACTTTCGTCTTTGCTCTCGGCCTTCATCTGATAACCCCCTGAATGGCTCCAATCATTCCAGCTCCAGGCCTTCCAGTCCCCCGATTTCTTCTGCCAGTTCCTCATAGACTTTCTCACCCAGCATCTTCTCATATATCGCATCCGCCCGCCGGGCCGGTTCGATATCGGCAAAAGCCTCCGGGGCCATGACGGACCCTATAAAATAGGAGTTGGCCAGGACACTGGCAAAGTTGACGTGATAGGAGGCATAGGGAAGCAGCCTGTAAACTCTGTCTTCCTGCAGGGCGGTAAGATGCTGATATTCGGTCCGGCGCTCCAGATCAGATCTGACCAGAGGCAGATTGGCACCGTCGAGAAAAATATAGTCGGGATTCTGGTGGAGCAGGAGCTCACTGCTGATATCGACATGTGTCATGGTTTCGTAATCGAAGTGAGATGAGGTCACATCATCTATACCGATGAATTCAAAGGGAGGAAAAGGTGTCCTGATCGAGGTTATACCGTGAGATCCCCGGTAGGACATGCCGCCGGCATAAGCTTTGCTGTCAGTTTCAATATTCCGGCCCCGGTCTTTGAGATCGGCTATGGTTTCCTCGATGAAATCCATAAGCTCTTCCGCCCTCTCCTCCTCATCCAGAATATCTCCCAGCAGCTCCAGTGAACTGAGGAGGGTGTCGCGCTCATTGTAGATATCACCGAATTCAAATACCGCCACCGGAGCTTCCAGCCTGCCGCTCAAATTTTCAGCTTCACCGGCATCCCCGTAGAAGAGAATGAGATCCGGCTCCACACCGGCTATGAGCTCGGCCTCACCGCCGTGCTGGGGACCGATTATGGGCAGATCGAGCAGACGGGGATTGGCCAGCTGGTAGGGCCGGTCGAAGTCATCCGGATCGCTTTCAATATCCTCCACACCGACCACTCTGTCCACGGCCTGAAAATAGGCGACCTTGCGCATCATCCCCGCACCTAAAGCTACAATTCTCTCCGGCTCTTCCGGAATCTCCAGACTGCGCCCGACCATATCCTCCACGGTATGGGTGCTTTCGGCCTGAAGTGCTGCTGGTGTGAATATGTTATCCGCTGCCGGCAGGCCGGCCGCTAATAAGAGCATGATAATGATGAACGAGATAGATTTTGCGGTTCTGCTTCTGTATTCCATGGCTAAAATCCCCTTTCAAAATTACATCGTGTTATTATTATAAAATTAATAACACTATTTTGCAATGATAATCCTCAAAAAATTGCACATCTATGTTTATATTTTGGAATGAGGAGGTTGGAGAATTATCCAGGGGAAAAGTGACCGGATCAACTGTAAATTTGAAAAAAAAAGAGGGGAAATAAAAATGCCCCGGAGATTTATATCCGGGGTTTGATGTTAAATCATCGCCAGAAATTAAAATCTATTTGACCACCAGCACTGAGACAGGGCTGTGCCTTGTTACCCTTTCTG
>CAYXAK010000061.1:0-3501 GCA_964462585.1 uncultured Halanaerobiaceae bacterium | reverse complement strand
ATCTATTTGACCACCAGCACTGAGACAGGGCTGTGCCTTGTTACCCTTTCTGCCGTGCTGCCCAGCAGAAATCTTTTTACAGCGCCTTCACCTCTATCGGCCACCACCACAAAATCGTAGTCGCCTTTTTCGGCAGTTGCACAGATGATTTCGGAGGGCAGTCCTGTTTTAACCACTTTATTGATATGTTTTACCTTTTCCTGCAGAATCTCAGTACATGAATCCAGCATTTCCCGGGCATTATCCTCCATATCTTCCTGGTGGGAGTAAACCTCCCGGGCATAGGCCTCTGAATAGGTTTTGGGCAGAGTATTTTCCATAACAGTTAGAACAGTCAGCTCGATCTCCATCTCCTCGGCCAGCTCCAGAACTTTTTTCACCGCTTTATCGCAGCTCTCTGAGCAATCTACAGCCAGCAATATCTTCTGCATAAATATCCCTCCCGTGGCCTGAACTTATTGTGTCGATTATATTACAGATTCACCGGGGAAACAAATTTAAACAGGAGATATTGTGCGAAAATGGAATATAATATTAAACCGCTAAAACTGCCGGGAAAATAGCTGCCGGGATCGGGAGCGAAGATTATCCATTTTTCAGCAAGAATTTAAATATTAAACATGTGGAAAGGAGAGAGTGAGCATGATTTATATTCCGCTGGTTGCTGCCGCCCTATTTACAGTTATTCTGGCCCATAAGAACATGGATGAGATATATAGGGATCCGGAGCTGGCTTCACCTGAAGAGAGACTGGAAGGATCCGGTGGAATAAAGATAAAGGGTATTTTAAAATATTTTGGAGTATTTATACTGACCGGCACTGTACTCTATCTGCTCATTATAGTGATTCCAGTGGTTATAATTGTAATAATGATCGCTGGCATTCTCTCCTCGCTCTCCTTCGGTGTATTTTTTCGCATTTGATCAGGAGGATCTCATCGAGTATAAAAACAGATAAACGAGTGCTGCATACAGTCAACAGGAGGCTACAATGACCGCAATCAAAAAATACACACCTGGCTTGCTTCTGCTTTTAGTGATAGCACTGGTATCGATTAACATATCGGCTCTATTTCCTGAATATATAGGCAGCGTATTTATAGCCGTGCTCATGGGAATATTGATAAATAACACCGTCAGGCTGGATAAAGAGAGATTTGGTCCCGGGATTAAACTGGGCCTCAAGAAAATTCTGAAGATCGCCATCATTCTGCTGGGAGGAACGATAAGCTTTCAGAAGCTGGCCGAAGTTGGCGGCAGAGGTCTTCTCATTATCCTCATCGTAATTGGCACTGCTTTTATACTGACATTTATTGCAGGGAAGATATCCGGCATATCCCTGGAGAAGAAAATTCTCATAGCAGCAGGACTGTCAATCTGTGGCAACACAGCTATAATCACCGCCGCCCCTATAATTGAAGCTGAGGACAGGGATATCTTTACAGCGGTGAGCATCGTCACTATCTTCGGTGTGGCGGCGGTATTTGTATATCCCTTTATAGGAATGAATCTGGGTATAGCCGATTCTATTTTTGGAGCCTGGGCCGGGACGGCGGTCAATGACACCTCACAGGTTGTCGCCACCGGTTTTATCTTCAGTGAAGAGGCCGGAAGAATCGCCACCATGATCAAGCTGGCCAGAAATGTTTTGATGGCACCGGTTATCTTAGTTCTGGGTTATTTCTACGGGAAGAACAGAGCCGGTGGAGAGGAGAGTATCAGCATATTCGCCGCACTGCCCAACTTCATCCTGGGTTTTCTATTTCTGATACTTCTAAACAGCCTGGGAGTTATCACCGAAGGAATGGAACCCGTTTTTGATCGGACTTCGCAGTTTTTGATACTGCTGGCACTGGCGGGAATAGGCCTGGAGGTTAAATTAAAAGATTTAAAGAGAGTTGGCATCAAACCCTTTGCCGTCGGTTTTAGTGTGGCAATTTCCATGGCATTGGTCAGCATATTGATGAGCAGTGTAATCTTCGGAGGCTGACACTGAGTGGTAAGTTATCATAGAACAGATGCGGTTTTTTCAAGGGAAGGTGAGTGCAAAACTGATGCCTATTTCGAGAAAAAGCAGATGTTCTCATACAGAAAAAGCTATCACAATACCAGCAGATGTTCTCTATCAGTATGAAATGTTCAGCCGCTATAACTCACCCTATAGAGCACATCAGGGAGGATGTGCTGTTGATCTATATCCCCCCGGAGATACCGCACCTTCACCTGTGGGAGGAGAGGTGATCGATATCCGGGCCGTACAGCCTCCCACAAGGCCCTATGCCACAGAAGAGGACTATCTGATCGTCATCGATACAGAAGGGGGAGATATAGAATACAGGAGGGCAGATGATGAGCCGGCGATCGCCAGGATTATGCATGTTAAACCAGATGTATCGACAGGAGAGAGGGTGCGGGTCGGTGATCCGCTCGGTCGGCTGGTGCGGAGCGGATTTTTTGCGCCCTGGGTGGAAAATCATCTGCATGTTGGATTTAGGTCTCCGGATAGAAATTATCTGCGAGCTTCGGGATCGCTGCCGCTGGAGATCGATGTGGATGTAAAACCTCTGGCCTGGGATGGCAGGGGAAGAGCGGTGGAAATAGGAGAAACATATGTGGTGCTGGATCTTCCCGAACATCCTGAACCGGGACAATCATTTGTGGGAATTGGCGATGATAGCGGCAGGATAGCGATAGATGGTGGTTTGCCGCACTTTGGCTGCGGGGGTACATTTGCCGGGCATGACGGTCCGGTGGAATTGCTGGGAACGGAGATCGGCAGGTCTGAGGGCTATTATATAAAGTGGAAACCTGTAAAAATATATGCCAATGGCAGTCCGATCAAAGGGATTTCCTTATTTGCCTCTATGAGCAAACGCTTCGGCGCCCGGCTGGTCTGTCCTGAGGTCACCTTTGAAGAGGGAGAGATGGTTGATGTGGAGATCGAATATGAGCATTAGATGCTGTTTTAATGGAATTTACAGGTTTATACATCTTTTATACATCAAAAACTGGCACACCAATATTTTCTGCAGCGGAGATCAATTTTTCATCCAGTGTGAGAAGAGTGCCGCTTTTTTCCTTAGCGGCGGCCAGATACATTGCATCATAGGCAGGATGATCGATTTCAGCTGCTAGAGACAGAGCCTGTTGATATAGATCTTCCGGATAAATAAATCTATCTATCAGTTTTAGTGAATGATCGAGTTTACGTGAGAGCCTTTTTTGAGGTATCCCCTCAAGTGAGTGATATTTCCACATGACATTGGCTGCCTCATATATGAAGAGGGTGGGAGTAATTATCCAATCTGCTTTTTCCAGTGTATTTTTTACAGCAAATTGATTTTTCCTGCCCATTATAAGCTCTATGGCTGCGCTCACATCGAGGGTTATGATCATCTTTCTCTGTCCTCTCTGATAAGGGGAACAGGATCAGGAATATTATCTATATCACCTTCCTCATTTTCCTCTACAATCTGATCGAGCAATTTTTTTCTCCTCTTT
>CAYXAK010000060.1:0-11006 GCA_964462585.1 uncultured Halanaerobiaceae bacterium | reverse complement strand
AGGGCATCGACTTCACGCACCTCATTTCCCCACAGCCTTATCTTCTCCAGATTTTCCAGCTCTGACAGAGGACTTAAATCCTCTATCCTGTTATAGCGGAAATTGAATATTCTCAGATCCTTAAGCCCGCTCAGGGGATTTAAATCGCTGACATAATTATGCTCGAATACTATCTTCTCCAGATTTTCCAGTGCAGCCAGAGGTTCTATATCGTCAATATCGTTGTCATAGAGGTTGAGCTCCCTCAGGCCGCTGAGATTCTCAAGGCCAGAGAGATCGGATATCTCCTTCTCCACAGCCTCCAAAGTTTCTATCTCCTCGGCCTCTTTTCGGGTTATGGGTCCCTCCTCCCGGCCGAGCTCACCCAGCACCGCTTTTCTCAGATTTTCATCGGCAAATTCCACCATATCTGCTTCAGTTTCAGTGCCGGCTTCCGGCATGATTACAAAGGCTAAAGCGGCAAAGAATATGGCTATCACAGCCAGGATAGAAATGATTTTAAGCCGGGAAAATGTTCTGACTGACAATCTGCTCACCTTCTTTCTCTGATATCTGCAGGTTTTATGCTGTAAAAGAAGAAATTAAAGAACAGGAGGTATCAGACCATGAGATTACCACAGAATTTACCCTGGAAGAGCTGGTATAAGGCTATAGAGGTCAGAACCTCACGCCGCAAGTACCGCTCACAGCCTCTTTCCCGGGAGGAGATAAGCTCACTGGAGGACCAGATAAAACCCCTGCAGAAAAAGCTCAGCTCCAGCCGCATAGTTATCTCGCCGTCAGGTTTTGATGATATCATCTGGACTGTTATCGGATCCTATGGCCTTATAACCGGTGCGGAAAGCTATGCTGTCATCATCAAAGATACCGATCACGGTCAGTTCAAAGCCGATGTCCAGACCGGAATGCTGGGCGAGGCCCTGATACTGGCTGCCACCGCAGAAGAGATAGATACCTGCTGGGTGGGCGGCATGTTCGATGAAGAGGAAGTCCTTTCCAATCACGAGCTTAAAGATAGCGAGGAAATTGCCGCCATAACTCCCCTCGGTCAGGCCAGAGACAGGCTTACGCTTACCGAAAAACTGGCCAAAAAATTTGCCGGCAGCCATAAAAGAAAACCTCTTGCCGAACTCTGCCGGGGCAGCCCTGATGCTGATGAACTGGAGGATATGCCCGACTGGATAAGAGAAGCTGTCATCTCAGCCCGCCTGGCACCTTCGGCGGTTAACCGTCAGCCCTGGATGTTTGAGCTCAAACCCGCTGCTGGAAAAGTCATTCTGCGTGAGGCAGAACTGGAAGATGATCACGGTGTTTCACCCACTCTGGACTGCGGTATAGCCCTGCTCCATATTCTGCTGGGGGCCAGAGCTTCTCTGAGCAAACAGGCAAAACAGAGAGAGGTAACATTTGAGCTGTTAAACCCGCCGGCTATAGCCGAGATATATCCAGGCGGTCAGTCCTGATCTTTTTCTTTATCCTCTTTATCGTCCCCGGAATCACCGCCCAGACCGGTATTCCAGCCCCGCTCCTCACTGGGCTCTATATCAGCGGTATCGGCTTTCTCCCCACACCGATTTTTCTTTCGGGCAGAGCGGTGTTCGGAGAGCATAGCTTCAACATCTTCCACAGAACTAAGCCCTTTTTCCTGCCAGTCATCGAGCAGTGTGAGAGTGTAGGAAAGCCTGGGTTCGGAACAGTTGAGAGCTGTTATCTCCAGAGCTTTTTTAATCAGCTCCGAATTTTCCTCAGTCCCGGCGAGAGTCTCCTCTTCAAAAGCTGTAGGCCGGCGGTTGAAGATGCGATCAAATTGATCGAGTATGTTTTTCGGGAGCTTTTCCCCGCGCGTCTGTGCGCGATGATTATTTTTTTTATCATCTTCTGCTGTAATCTCTGCTGTAGTCTTTGAAGTAATCTCTGGTATTGCTGTTTCATTTTCCGGTTCACGATGTTTCATATTATCGTCTCGATGTTTCATTTTGCTCTCTCGATGTTGCAAATCGAAACCTCGGTGTTTCATTTTGCCATCTCGAATCTCCGATTTTGAAATATCGGTCATGCCGGGGTTTTTAGCCTCTTTCTCTTTTTCTCCATTCTGAGCCTCTTCTGCTTTTTTAAGGGATTCTGCAATCGATCTGTACATGCTGTCAAATTTATAGCCTTCAAGATGATAGCCAAGCTCCAGAAGATCCCGGTTTATCTTGATTAGATTTACGCGGTACTGTTTTGTTTTATCCCATTTGTATTCAGGGTTCTGGCGCGATTCCAGATAGCCCATCTCCTCCAGTTCCTTGACATAGCGGGAGAGGGTGGATTTGCTCTTGCCCAGCATCAGCTCTTCAGCCAGATTATCTGTCGATTTGTAGACCCAGCCTCCTGTTTTGCTGATATTAAGCTCTTTCCCCTCTGTTTTAGCTCTCTTTTTTTCCTCTTCGATAAAGCGGTCAAAGTCACGGCGCCTTTCAGTCCAGTAGATGAACTGATTGAGTATGAGTGCATATTTGAAATCCCCGGTCAACTCGACCAGCTCTTCCTTGATGACCACCCGTTTTAACCTGCGCGGCGACATAAAAAATCCCCCCTGAGATCTCACCTGCCGGGAGGAAAATTATGTAACATAAGCTGGACAGAAGCCCCATATAACTTGCACTGTGGGTATAAATCTGATATACTAAATCCAGACTGTAAAGTGCATATTTGCTTTGGGCTACCTGTCGAGGAGATACATGCTGACCCCAGCTGATCTCCAGCTCCCGGCGGGTAGTTATTTTTTTGTCTGTTTTTAGCCAGCGACCTTTCTATTTTAGCCCTTCATCTCGATATATTCTTTTCACCTCAATTCTACTACTAATCGGCCTGGCTGTCAAAAAAAAGTATATGGATATGTATATGTATGGATGTATCGATGTATGAATATATATTTCTGAAAATTATTATAAATAAATATCAAGCCCTGTGTGGCGGGGAAGATAAGGTTTTTCAGTATGTGTAGTCCTTTCTGTCCTTCTCCAATTTTACCCCCAGGCCTTCAGCCACACGGTTGACGTAATTGAAATAAGAGACCACCTGATTTAAATCCAGTATATCCTCATCGCTCAGTCCTTCTTCCTTCAGATATGCAATCTCATCTCTGGAGACGGTGGAGGGTGATTCTGTGAGCAGAACGGCATAATCCAGCATCTTCTGCTGGCGGCTGGTCAGTTGAGAATGTTTGCCATCTTCTATTAAGTGCCTGATGAGCTTATCGTCACCTGTCAGTCTGTGGAGCGCCGCTCCATGATGATTAATTCAGTAATGGCAGTCATTTATAACAGAGACTTTGACGGCCACCATCTCACGCTCGGCCCGGCTGAGGCTGGAATCACCGTACATAATCTCCCGGTAAAGGCTCAGATGAGATCGGAGTATATCCGGTTTCAGGCTGTGCACTTTTAATATCTCCGCAATCTCCTCGCCGGGATCTGCCAGACTGCTATAAATTTTTGCCAGTTTGCCGCCTGCTTTATCGCTGTCTATGGTCTCAATCCAGCTCATGTTTTGACCTCCGGTGAAATTTACATGATTTACATCGAAACTTGATGATACATTGCGCGCACGCGCAGCGCGCTCCGTGCGCTATATAGATATAATGTAAGCAGCGGATGGAAAACTCATCTTAAACTAAAGTTATCAGTAATATTCTTCGATGAGCTCCTTTAAGGCCTGGATCAGATCATCATCGGGTGAGTGGCTTACCCTGAGCTCTTCAAAATAGGTTTCATCCAGATTTTTCAAAAGCAGCCAGCCCAGCTCGATGGCATCCTGTTTGGAGAGGAGAATATTTAGTTCACGCCGGAATTTGCGCTTACACTCACTGAAATCATCTTCCATATCCGGTTTGACCTTGAAGGACGTCTGATAGACCTCCCGGCGCTGCCAGCTCCTTTCCGGACGCTTTTTTTCCTGTGAGCTGTCGGTTTTATCCTGATCCTCCTCTTCGGTTTTGGGAGAGGAATCTTTATCTTCTGTCTTTTCTCTCCTGTCCTCATCTTTATCTCCAGATCTGCTCTCACTCCCGGAATCTTCATCTTTTTCTGACTCTTCTTCCATCTGGCGCTGCCGCTTCAGACGCTCTCCAATGTTTTGAAAGAGTTTTTCGCTGTCAGAGCTCATTGAACTTCTGTCGTCTGACATATCTCGATAACCTCCTGGGCCAGAGCCTCATAATTTTTAGCACCCCGGGCTCTGCCGTCATATTCGAAGATAGACTGATTATTGCTCTGCGCCTCTTTGAGGGTGGTATTGGTTTTGACCAGTGTGTCGAATACCTTATCCTTAAAGTAATTATTGATCTTCTCAGTCATCTCCTTATGTAATCTGAGTCTGCCGTCATGCATGGTGATGAGAACGCCCATGATTTTAAGATCGGAATTTGTCTCTTCCTGGATCTCCTCTATTGTGGAAAGCAGCATATCTATGCCGTAAAGTGCATATACTTCGGCCTGCATGGGAATAATTACATAATCGGAGGCGCTGAGGGCATTGATTGTTAATATACCCAGAGCTGGAGGGCAATCTATCACTATAAAATCGTATTCTTCTCTGATAGAATTTGTTATAGAACGGGATAGAAGTGAAGCTGAACTGATTCTGCGCGTAAATTCTATCTCAGCCCCTGATAACTCAAATGCTGAAGGTATTATATCCAGGTTTGCGTGATCTGTCTGCTTGATAACACTGCCCAGAGGAAGCTCTTTATCCCTGAGGACATCATATATTGACTGTTTTTGAGCATAGCAGTCTATGCCCACGGTATTAGATAGATTCATCTGGGGATCAAGATCCATTATCATGGTGTTCTTGTCCTCTTCGGCCAGGGCAAACCCTAAATTATGAGTTGTAGTTGTTTTACCCACACCGCCTTTTTGGTTGACTATGCTTATTATATTTGCCATAATATCACCTCTCAATGAAAACATATACCCTCTATATTGTTAATATATATTTTCTCCATTGAGTGAAAATCTCCTCCCTCATTCCGACGGAATTTCCGGCAGCTAAAAATTGAGAATAAATAAAATAGTAAAAAATAAATATTTAAATATATAAATATATGATAATACTCAAAAATATTTAATTACATGTCTGTATAGAAATATATTTAAATATTTTTGAAAATAATGAAATAATTATCTACATATATGCATAAAGACATATATAAATATGTAAGAAAATTATAAAATATATATTTATACATTATAATCTGATATGTGCTGTTAATACCCGTGTATACGGGGATTTAAGCTGGAGGCGTTATCCGGACCTGCAGCCATGTGATCGATTTTAGTGATTATTTTGCGCAAAACATAGCAATTCATAATATACAGAAATATTTATATACATAAATGTATGAATATGTGCTTATGTATATAAATAAATACATTAATGTGTATATGTATAAAAATATGAATATGTAAATAAATATGTCTGACATATTTATTTCAGAAAGTTAACAAATAATTATTTGTATCGACCTGCTCTCCAATAAACGTGGAGCCATCTCCCTGAAATATAATTAATGTATAAATGTATGGATATACATATAAATATTTCAGAAAATTAACCAATAAATATCCATACATATATGTATCTATCTATTAATACATTGCCAGGTAAGCTCACAATTGATAGTGTGCTGTCGATGGGATATTATAATAGGAGAGGGGTGGTAATTATGAAGATAGATGATATCGATTCAGAGAGAAATGTCATTATAGACTGTGACCCGGGCCATGATGATGCCATAGCATTGCTTCTGGCCTTTGCCCGCCCGGAGCTGGATGTGAGGGGAGTGACAGTGGTTGCTGGCAATCACGAACTTGAGAAAACAACGGCAAATACTTTGAGAGTTCTGGAGTTTGCCGGTATAGAGACAGATATCCATGCTGGTTATGAAAAACCTCTTGTGCGTCAGCTAATTACAGCTCCGGATGTGCATGGCGAATCAGGTCTTGATGGCCCGGAAATTCCCGGGCCACAGGGAAAGCCCGGAGAGAGGCATGCTGTGAGATTTATAATTGAGGAGATAAGAAGATGTGAGGATAAAGTCACACTGATACCGACAGGACCTCTTACCAATATAGCAGCTGCTCTCAAAGGTGCTCCTGGTATAGCTGACCGGATAGAGGAGATAATATTGATGGGCGGGGCGGTAAGGGGCGGCAACAGAACGGCGGCGGCCGAATTTAACATACTTGTCGATCCCGAAGCGGCCCATATAGTATTTGAAGCAGATATAGAGAAGACGATGGTGGGGCTGGATGTGACCAGAGAGGCTATGTTCTATCCTGATGATATAGAGGAGATAAAGGAGATGGGCAATCCCGTAGCAGAGATGGCGGGTGAGCTGCTGGAATTTTTCCTGCAGTATCATCGGGAAAAACTTGATATGGAAGGCTGTCCGCTTCACGATCCCCTGGCTGTAGCTGCCGCTCTGGATGATAAAGTGCTCAAAACCGAGCATCTGCCGGTGAAGGTGGAATGTGAGGGGAGATATACCAGAGGGGCTACCGTGGTGGATTATGATGGGCTGACATTTGGGGAGCCCAATATGCATGTAGCCCTGGAGGTCGATGCCCCTAAGTTCAGGCATATGGTCAAAAAAGCCCTGGCCAGATATTAGTTTATGTCCTGTACAGGTGGTAACTTTTCTGAATGTTAAAGTTCAATCTCATCCAGCATATCCTCCAGGCGGGCCGGGCCGATGCCGCTCACATTCTTCAGCTCTTCGGGTTTGCTGAAAGGCCCGTGTTCCTCCCGGTAGGCAATTATATTTTCGGCTATGGCGGGGCCGATGCCTGTGATCTCCTGCAGCTCGTCATAGCCGGCAGTATTGACATTGATTTTGATCTTTTCCTCCGGAGCGTGAGGCCTGTCAGCATCGACATCCTGCGGCTTTTGATCGGGGATTATCTCCTGGCCGCAGGAAGTAAAGAGAAGATCGCCCTGCAGATCTGTGCGATAGATATCGACACCGTGCTCTTCCAGTCTGTAAAGCACCTCCTCATGGGGATGTCCATAGCGGTTGTCGTAGCCGGCCTGGATTACTCCCATGACCGGCTTCACCGCCTCCAGAAATCGCTGACCGGTGGAGGTGCGGGAGCCGTGGTGGCCGACCTTGAGCAGTTCGCTCTCAACTTCATCAAAGCGGGTGATAATTTTCTCCTCCACTTCGATCTCTGCATCGCCGGTGAACATAAAGGCCGTATCTCTAAAGCTGAGCCGGGCTACCACATTTTCTCTATGGGGATCGCGCCCGCCCGGCTCTTCGGGATTCAATATTTTAATCTCCACACCCTCTGCCAGCTCTTTCACACTGCCGGCTCTGGCCCCGATCACCTCCACCTCATTTTCGGCTAAAGCCTCTTCATACTCCCTGTAGGTTATGGTGTCATGTTCCACTTTCGGGTCGATCATCTTCTCCAGCTCGAATGAAGCCAGCACATCGGTAAAACCCCCTATGTGATCGGCATGGGGATGTGTGGCTATGGCCATATGGATGGTCTCAATCTCCAGTTCCTCCAGATAGCTCACAACAGTTTTGCCGGCATGGTTAGGCCCGGAATCTATCAGCAGTTTTCTGCGCTCATCCTCCTCAGAGTTCAGAGCTTTGATCAGGATGGCATCACCCTGGCCCACATCGATAAAATGTGCCCGTATCTCCCCGGCCGTCAGGGCCCGGACCGGCCTGGCTATGATAAAAGAGGAGAGGAGAAGCAGCAAACTGCAGAGCAGGAGCATAAACAGAGCGGTTAAAAAAAGAGTATCGGAACAGCATTTATTCACCGGCATTTTCTTTTCTTTCCCCACGGGGTATTCCCCCTCATGTGCTGTTATTTTTAGCTTCTCAGTGAAGCTGATAGAGCAGAAAGCCCGCTATCATCATGACCAGCCCCACAATACGTGTGAGCGTAATCTCTATGACGGGCTCGCCGAAGATGCCAAAATAGTTGATGACGAATGTTACCAGCACCTGTGTAACTATGATGACAGCGATGGCGAAGCTGGCGCCCAGCAGAGAAACGCCCTGCATGACGGAGAAGATGATGCCCACTCCCAGAGCTCCTCCCAGCAGATAGTGAGGTTTTACGGCCGTAAAGGAGGTGAGGCTCAGATCACTGCTGACGGTCAGCAATATGAAAAGGGCCAGCAGAAAGCCGCTGCCGTGGACGAAGGCATTGGAAGGCCAGAGACCGGCCGCCTCGCCCAGGCGGGCATTGAATATAGACTGCAGGGCTATGAACAGCCCTGCCAGCATGGAAAACAAAAATCCCTGTAGCATCCAGAACCCTCCTGTTATCTCTATATTATTATGTAATGTATTTCACTCCGAGATTATCATATAGCGACTGTACCTGCAAGGGATAGAGGGATTTTAGGCTTTGTGGCCGCCGATATTATCTTTGATGCGCTGTGAGAGCTGTTTTCGGCAGAGGCTGCGCCCGAAGCTTAAAGCCGCCGGTCCGTGGCGGCGGCGTATATCATCGCGGGTTCGGGCCAGTTTGTATTCTTTTCTGCGCCGGGAAAAGAAGTCCAGCTGTATCGTCTCTGCCGGCTGCAGATTACCGAGTGAAACGGAGACCTTGCGCACCGGGGCTCCGGGATAGTTTTCCTGCAGAAGCTGCCGGCAGAGTCGCACTATCTCACCTTCGAGATTGAAGGGCTGGTCCTCGGTTCTCTGGGCCTGAAAGCCGGAGGAGGGATGGCGGTAGCTGTAGCTCAGACTGAGTGATACGGTGCGTCCGGCCAGGCCCTGCCGGCGGGCTCTGAAACCGATCTCCTCGGCCAGATTATAGATAATCGAGATGAGCTCATCCTCTTCATAACAGCTCTCGTAGAGGGTTATTCCCCGGCCTATGCTCTTTGTTCTTTCGTCATAGAGCCCTCCGGGCTGGCTGTAATCAATCCCCCAGGCGTGGCGGTAGAGCTGTCTGCCTTTCTTTCCCAATCTTTTCTCCAGTGTGCCCTCCTGCAGCCGGGCCAGATCACCCACCTTTTTCAGGGATTTTTGATTCAGCTTTTTTTCCAGGCGGCTGCCTATCCCCCAGCAGTCCGAGAGCTTAACGGGCCAGAGTTTGCGGGGTATATCCTCATAATCCCAGTGAGCCAGGCCCGTCTTTTTGCCCTCTATATCCATCGCCACCTTGGCGATGAACATATTGGGACCCAGGCCCATACTGGTCACCAGCTGGAAACGATCATATATCTGGCGCTGGATAAGACGGGCTTTGCAGCGTGGATTTTTATCATGTGGGGGAACATCGGTGAGATCGATCCAGGATTCATCTATGGAGTAGGTGAAAATATCGTCGATGGGGGCAAACTCCGTCAGCAGCTCGGTGATGGCGGCCGAGCGCTCTATGTAGAGCGACATGCGGGGCTCGACGATGAGAAGATCATCCTCCCGGGGCAGATCACGGCAGCGATCTCCCGTGCCCACATGATACTTATGTTTGAGAGGGGGTGAGGCTGCCAGCACCACCGAACCCGGCCGTTCTCTGTCGCCGACCACCGCAATCATTTTGGTGAAAGGGTCAAGCCCCCTCTCGACCGCTTCCACACTGGCGTAGAAGGATTTCATATCCAGGCACATCACCTCCCGGGAGGGCATCTCGTCATAGGAGACAGGGGGGGAGATTATGCCCTTCTCGTATTCCTCTTCAGCTTTCGTTATGTAGAGCGGCTTTTTTATGCCCACACTCCCACCTCCAAACAGGTGTATTTAAGTATAGCATACAGGAGTTTGTAAATGCAAACTAGTTTTCGGCGGGAGGTAATCATGTGATGGTGGAGAATAAAAATAATGAGGTGGTAAAGCATGAGTGCAGGGCAGAAAGAGGCTCTGATGGGAGCTATTCTGGGCGATATAAATGTTGATCAATACGGCGAGTTTCCCGACCTGCCGCAAAAGGGCCAGGGTATGAATACCGACAATCTGCAAGTGGGACTGGGCGGGGCGGCCATGAATCTGACCCAGATGCTCAAAGCGCTGGGGGCTGAGCCCTATCCCCTGGCCAGCACCGGCCGCAGCTTTCCCGGGGGGATAGCGCGGGAGCTTATGGACGATCTGGAGATAGAGAGGGCCGGCATCGAGACACTGCCGGGAAGATCCGGGCTCTTCTTCTGTGCCATCACACCGGACGGGGAGAGAACCATGTTCGGCTACCGCGGTGTCAACCGCGAGCCTGTAAATTACAGCCGGCGGGCGGAGAGGCTGCCGGAGCCGGAAAGGTGGGATTTTCTCCTGCTTTCAGCCTATCTCTTTTTACATGAAGAGCAGCGCCGGCAGCTTCTATCCTGGCTTAGGGGCATGGAATCTGAGCTGGCTGGGATTACGGTCGGGGCGGTGATCTCCCATCTTTTCTCCCGCCGGGCGGGCATAGAGGGCGAGCTGGATCTACAGCTTCTGGATATCTGCGATGTTATATTCCTCAATGAGGATGAATTTACCAATCTAACAGGTGATCTGCGGCCGGATCTGTTAAGGGAGATGGCTGAATGCCTTGATCTGGAGGAGGTTGTGGTCAGCCGCGGCGGGAGAGGTTCATGGCTTTACAGCCGCCAGCTGGATGAAGTGAATGAGGTGGCTGGTTTTGAGATCGATCCGCTCGATACCACAGGAGCCGGCGACAGTCTGGCCGCCGGCTTTATCTGGGCTAAAGAAAGGGGCTTTGATACCGCCGAAGCGGCACTTATGGGCAATTTTTGTGGTGCTGCCTGCAGCCTGGGCTACGGTGTGACGGCTGCTGCTCGTTCTCTGAAGAAAGAGCTGTCCCCGGGCTCGGCCTTGAGCGGGAAGCTGGAGAGAAGCAAACTGCAGAAAAAGCTGGATGCTCTGGCGGTAAATTGAAAGATATCGGACGAGTTAGTATTAAATAACCAAAACAAAAACTCCCCCCGGATCTTCAGGGGGGAGTTAGTATTCATCCAGTTAGAGGAGGGAGTTTCACTCTAGCGGATGTATGCTGATG
>CAYXAK010000059.1:0-11062 GCA_964462585.1 uncultured Halanaerobiaceae bacterium | reverse complement strand
TGTTTCTGGCAAATAAAAAGTACAGAGTTTGGCAGCTAAAAATTACATAGCATTCCAGGTAATGTGTTAATGATGGTTTTGACTGCATGGTTGTTTTGAGGTAGTGCGTGTTAGGAGAGGTTCCCCTATAGCAGGGAACCAAAAATGTCAATTGTTTATCCTTTCTGTTTTTTCCTGTCTATAGCCCGGTAAAAGCGTTAGCTTTTCCCGGGAAAGTTAGGATATGAGCGTGGTGAACGACAAGATTTTGGGGGTGTTGTGATGTCCGATAGCTATGATAAAGAAAACGCTGAGAGTAAAAATAGAGCTTCTGGATTGCTAACTTTAATAGGTGTATTGATTGGTTTATATTTAGCTATTTCGTGGAATCCCTTTTTAGGAATAATGATTATGTGTGTCATAATTTTATTCTCCTGAAATAAAAAGAGCCGAATAATTATATATTTTTTTACCCACCGTGAGGTTAACAGGTGGGATTTTTTATATGTTTGAAGTTATGCAGGCTTTCCCCGCGAGATATTGAACTATACAATAAATGCATTCATTAAATGCATATATTTCTAATCTAAATAGTTAGTGAGCTGATAAAATGTCTTCATTTCAGCTTAAATTAATAGCAATAACATCTATGTTAATCGATCATACCGGGGCGGTGGTATTCCCGGATTTGATAGTCTTCAGGATTGTAGGGCGGCTGGCTTTTCCGCTCTTTGCATTTTTAATTGCCGAGGGGTACCACTATACCTCCAACCTGAAGTTATATTTTCTGAGACTGTCGATTTTTGCTCTGATCTCCCAGTATCCTTTCTGGCTGGCCTTCGGCTTCGATGCCGGTTTAAATATATTTTTCACACTGGCAGTCGGATTAATGGCGATACATCTGCATGAGAAATATGAGAACTTTATCCTGATTATAGGTGTGGCGTTCATTGCTGATCTTATCAGCACCGACTACGGGATGTTCGGGGTTATCTTGATATATCTGATGCATATATGCAGGGATGATTTCAGGAAAATGCTCACCTATATAGCGGGCTTGTATATATTTGTATTTCCCTTATCCGGACTGCTGGCGTCAGAAGATTCTATCCAGTATTTTATTCAAATTTTTGCTCTTCTCTCCTTTGTTTTTATAGGATATTATGATGGCAGAGAGGGTATAAAGCTGAAATATTTATTCTATATATTTTATCCGGTCCATCTGCTGATACTCGGACTGTTTTTTGCAGGTTTTAATCTCTGAGCATTGAATTATAAGAATAAGCAGCGATTAATTTTATATCGATCGAATATATTTCGTTAATAAAGGAGAATAATCATGGAGAAAACTGTCGATAACGAAAAATTACTCGATAAATTTGAAAAGTATATTCTTGAGGAACATGACGGTTCCCTGAGCGATTATATAGAACTGATAGAGCTGAGCAGGGAGGATATCTTCATGAACTTCTATCATCTGGTCAGGGATAATCCTGATAATGAGGATGAATTTAAGGTGATGATGGAGGAGATCATTGGAGGCAGGCCTTCGGAGATTATAGGTGAGGATTATCATCGAACCGTCATGGAATCGGAGAGGTTGAAGAATGAATTGATTTATCTTCTGGCCGCCGAGCAGATCCTTTACGGAGATCGGGATAAATAACGGGCCCGCAGTAAGTAGACCCAGAATATATTAATTATGAAGATGGAGCTGACATAAATGAGTCTTAATATAATTCACGTCGATATGGATGCTTTCTATGCAGCAGTTGAAAAGAGGGATAATCCCGATCTGGAGAATAAACCGGTGATAGTGGGGGGCGATCCCGAAGGCCGGGGTGTGGTCTCCACCGCCTGCTATCAGGCCCGGGAATACGGCGTGCATTCTGCCATGCCGGCCGCCAAAGCCCAGAGATTATGCCCGGAAGCCATCTTCATCTCTCCCCGCATGGATAGATATGAGGAGGTTTCTGATAGGATCTTCGATATCCTGGAGGACTTCACCCCCCTTGTGGAGAAGATATCGGTGGACGAAGCCTTCCTCGATGTCAGCGGCACAGAGCGTCTTTTCGGCCCTTCTGAAGATATTGGAGAGGAGATACAGAAGCGGATCAAAGAAAAGCTTGAGCTGCAGGCTTCACTGGGCATTGCCCCCAACAAATTCCTGGCCAAACTGGCCTCTGACATGGATAAACCCGCGGGTTTTACAATCATCACAGCAGAGGAGATAGATGAAATTCTGGAGCCGCTGCCTATAGAGAAGATATGGGGTGTGGGTGAGGAGACAAAAAAATCACTGCACTCACGGGGTATTGAGACCATAGCAGAGCTCAAAGGTCTCAGTTCGGAAGAGCTGGAATCTATGTTCGGCAAATTCGGGCGTAAGCTCTACAAGCTGTCCCGGGGAATCGATCCGCGCTCTGTGGAGAGCAGTGACAGACCGAAATCGATAAGTCAGGAGCAGACTTTCCCCGAGGATCTGCAGGATGAGGAGTATCTCTTTTCGGTGCTGATGAAATTCAGCAGAAAAGTGGCCGGAAGATTGCGGGCCAGGGAGATGAAGGCCAGGACTGTAAACGTCAAGATTTGTTATGATACCTTTAAAACTATAACCCGTCAGAAGACCTATGTGGAGGCCTTTCATGATACCGAGACCATATATTATGCTGCCCGCAGATTGATCGAAAAAAACAACCTCTTCTCCAGGCCTGTGCGCCTTCTTGGTGTGGGGGTCAGCAGTCTGATCTCAGCAGATCAGCAGCAGCTTTCGCTCTTTGCCGAAAACAGGGAAGCGAACAGGATTGCCGAAGCTATAGATAAGGTTGAGGATAAGTTCGGAGAGAGCAGTGTGATCAGAGCCCGGGAGATGCTGGGGGAGGATTATGGAGACGGGGAGTAGATTTTTTGAGCAGCGATCGATATCAGATGGGAATAGAGAAGGACAGCAGCAGCCTGGCTGGATACATGTGACAGGCCGCTGCTGTCCTCTTGATTATCTTCCACAGTCTATTTAATATTCATCTTAATATTTAACACTGCGGATTTTATTTATTATTATTCTATAAACCGGTCTTTACCAGCCGGCCTTTTCCAGTGCATTCCTCACAGCTTCGATCCACAGTTCACTGCTGCTGGTGGCACCCGTGTAAGTGTCTACATCGGGGCTGTCGAAGAGAACAAAGGCATCTGCTACCAGATCCTGAGCAAAGTGGAACTCGGCCCAGGGATAGTCTTCATCTTTGAATTCTCCCTCATCATCTGCTTCTTCCAGGCGAACATCTACTATTTCATCTCCCTCGACAGTTACCCAGGCTACTCCAACGTTGCCGCGCTCACTCGGTTCGGAAACTCCTAAAAAGGTTCCGTCAAATGTTTCAACGCCTTCAGATTTATCCAGGGCCATCTGCACTGCTTCCATGGCTTTCTCCGCGGTATTTGTGGCACCGGAGATTCCGTCCACATCAGCACTATTTGCCTCTACAAATCTTTCCGGCAGAACCTCCATGGCTTCGTGAAATTCATCCCAGGGATAATCTTCTCCTTTGGCCTGACCCAGGTCGTTGAACTCTGTCAGGCTCACACTAAGAATTTCACCGTTCTCGATCTGGACTTCAGCCATGACATATCCGTGCTCATCGGCCTGAGAAAAGCCAACATATTCTTCGGCGCTGGCCCCTGCAGAGAAGCCCAGAAAGAAAACTACTGCCAGACCCAGCATGATCGTTAGAACTTTTTCATGTTATTACTCACCCCTTGTGAATTTGATAATATTTATTCTGATAATATAATAACATAAACTATATATAACAGGCAAGCATAAAACATTAGTAATTTTATATTAATTATAAGCAATAAATTCCATATACTGCTGCGGGGGTGATAACCTGCTCTAGATATGGTCTATATGGTAAGGAATTTGATTATAATCAGATAAATATTGTAAAATAAAATCCACAGGGGTCGGGCTATAACTTCCGCGGTCAAAAGAAGGCTTTGCAGTTCATATCTCGAATTTTATTATTGGGCCATCTATTTTTGTTTATCATGATAAAAGGAGCAATTTAATTGCGGTTACCAGTAAGGGAATTGATCGAAGAATTTAAAACTGTTACTTCAGGGGGGACAGTTGATGCTCTGCTGCCCCCGCTGGCCTTCGTGGCTGCCAGCAGATTTTTCAGCCTCAATGCTGCCATACTTATCTCGCTGGGGCTGGCCGCTCTGCTGGGTTTAAACCGGATCTACAGAAAGCAGGTCTGGTACTATGCTCTGGCAGGGCTTCTGGCAGTGGTGGCAGCTTCCAGTCTGGCCTATCTGACCAGGACTGCCGTCAGCTATTTTATCCCGGCCATCCTCAGCAGTGCTCTTTTGCTGCTGCTGGCTCTGGCCAGTCTGCTGGCAGGCAGGCCTCTGGCTGCCTGGGCCAGCCATCTGACCCGAGGCTGGCCTCTGGAATGGTTCTGGCGTCAGGATGTAAAACCCGCTTACAGGGAGGTCACACTGGTCTGGTCAGCGTTCTTTGCTCTGCGGCTGATAGTCCAGATCGTCCTCTACCGGGGTGCGGATGCAGCTGTCCTGGCCGGGGCCAATATCATCCTGGGCTGGCCGGTTACAGTCCTGGTTCTGGTGATGAGCTATCTCTATGGCCTGTGGAGGTTGAAGCAGCTGGGTGGTCCGGGTGTGGAGGAATTCAGATCAGGGGCGGAACCTCCCTGGGAGGGCCAGAAAAGGGGATTTTGAAATATTGCAGAAAGGGGTAAATCAGTGCTGTATTACTGCTTCACATGTGAAGATATGTCTTTTTCGCAGGAATGTACATCCTGCGGCCCGGAGGAAGTGGAACAATACGTTCCCCTGCATATTGAGGATTATCAGGAATTCAACTATGAGAGCTCTGGCATACTGGATTCCCTCTTCAAAAAGAAGAGAAGACAGCAGGAGCTAGATGATTTAAAGGAGGAATTCAAATCTCAATATGAGGAGTTCAGAGTTCCCTATTTCAAAAACTTTCTGCGCCTTACAGACAGCTGCGGTCTGAAGCCGGGTGATCCTGCCCGGTCTGACAGGATCGATGTTTTTCTCAAGGCTGTTGATGCCCTGGGCCTGGATACTCTCGAAAATATTCCCGGCCGCACAAAAAGGCAGATGGTGATCAAGCTCCTGAGAACAGAGGCGCTGAGATCCAAATACTCAAAATTCAAGAGCATATTTGAGGCCGGATTGAACGGCGGCTCGCTCAAAGAGTCTGTGACTTCTTTTATGGAGAAAAGGGAGGATTACAGAAGCTATGCTGCCATGATCCTCTACTTCTGCTGTGAGAAAAATTGCTTCCAGGAAAAACTGAAGGTGACCGTCTTTGAAGAGGAGGGAGAGTTCAGAGAGCTGCTGACGGAAAGAAATGTGCTCAAATTTGAATCATATCTCGATGAGATCAGGGAGAAGGTGCTCGCACAGGAGATGCTCAAAAAACTCGAGAATTACGAAATTGAGAATTAGACCGGGTCTGCCGGGATGCGATCTGAGAAGGAGTTCGAGCTGCGGTCGGAGAAATATTGTAGAGGGAGGAATTGCTCTATGACTTTGCTGGGAAATATACTCTGGATTATTTTCGGGGGGCTGGTAGGTGCCCTGCTATGGACATTTTTCGGAATAATCCTTTCCATTACTATTATAGGCATACCATATGGAAGGCAGTGTTTCAAAATGGCCCGTCTGCAGCTTATGCCCTTTGGGCGTGAGGTTGTGGATGAGGGCACATCCAGCCTGGGTCTGCTTGCCAATCTGCTCTGGATAGTTTTATTTGGCTGGGAGCTGGCACTGGCCAATCTGATATCCGCGCTGCTCTTTGCCCTCACCATCATCGGACTGCCTTTTGCCCGCCAGAATTTAAAACTGGCCCGCCTTTCCCTCATGCCTTTCGGCAAGAGGATAAGGAAGATCTGAAATGTTTAAACTGGATATATCCTACAGAAAACTCACCCTGAGAATTCTATTATTTTTCCTGCTGGTTCTGGTACTGAACACCTTCATTTTTACGCTCACTCCTTTTTTCCTGGCCCTGCTGACAGCCCTGATCATCGATCGGCCCGTCAATTATCTGGCCAGAAAGCTGCCCCGCACGGCGGCCGTGCTGATCGCTCTGGCAGTTTTTCTGCTGATAATATTTATAGTTATGCTGCTGCTGGCTTCAAACATAATCTCCGAGATCATCGAGCTCATTCAGTTTCTGCCTCAATACCGGGAGCTAATCACCGGTGAGATCGATTCCTTAATACAGCGGCAGGAGGAACTCGTGGAGATAATTCCCCAGGAGGGCATAGCCTTTATTGAGAATATATTTGAGATGCTCTATCGGAGGGCTGAAAGGATGCTCTCCCAGTTCGTAAGCGGCATAATCGATGTGACCATAAATCTGCCCGGTGTATTTATCTCACTTATCTTCTATGTGATCGCCTCCTTTTTTATCAGCAGGGACAAGGAGAGAATCTTCAGAGCTTTATCCAGCAGGCTGGATATCTCAGACAGCAATAAATTGAAGATGGTCAGAGACCTATCCACATATGTTAAGGTGCAGCTCTTAATCATAACCCACTCCACATTGTGGGTCGGTGCAGCCCTGATATTTATAGATTTTCCCTATGCCATAATACTGGCCATAGCGGCCGGGGTGTTAGAGCTTATTCCGGTGCTGGGACCGGGAGGTATATTGATTCCTGTCAGTCTCATCAGCCTGCTTATAAATCCGGTGCATACCATAATACTGCTGGTAGTCTACGTCATCATTTCGATATTCCGGCCCTTCGCCGAGGCCAACCTGCTGGCCCGCAGCATAGGTGTACATCCCCTTATTCTCATTCTGGGGCTATTTACCGGTCTTACGCTCATGGGGGTTCAGGGTCTGATACTTGCTCCCATGTCGATCATAATCTTCAAGGTTCTGCTCGAGGCTGAGGCCGGGCTATAAATTAATTGCTAGCCCCCTCAATCCATGCAGATAGATGCATTTATTTTGATTTATCCATTATCTTTTATCTTTGAGTTTCTGGAAGAAGAGCAGATTATAAGGAGCTGAGAGGATATGCGTGAAGCTGAGGTAGTTGCGGAGAGCGAAAAACCTGTCACCGTAAAGAGTCTTGCTCATGATCTGAGTGAGGGAGGTCTCAAACCGGGTTCTACCGTGCTTGTCCATGCCTCGCTCTCCTCGCTGGGCTGGGTATGCGGGGGGCCTGTGGCTTTAATTCAGGCCCTGTTAGAGGTGCTGACAGATGAGGGCACACTCGTGATGCCGGCTCACAGCACCGATCTATCAGACCCCTCTCACTGGCAGAATCCTCCCGTGCCGGAGGAATGGCAGGATACAATTCGCAGTGAGATGCCGGCTTATCGGCCAGAAATTTCTCCCGTGCGGGGTATGGGGGTAACAGCTGAGACTTTCCGCAAATATCCGGGTGTGAGAAGGAGCTCTCATCCCCTCTATTCCTTTGCCGCCCGGGGTCGAGAGTCAGAATTTATAACAGAAAACCATGAGATAGAATATTTCATGGGAGAAGGCTCTCCCCTGGCCAAAATTTATGAACTGGACGGGGAGGTGCTGCTGCTCGGCACCGATCATGATCATAATTCTTCCCTGCACCTGGCCGAACACAGAGCCGATATAGATCAGGGCACAGTATCTCAGGGAGCTCCAGTCATAGAGGGGGGAAGCAGGGTGTGGAAGGAATTTGAGCAGCCGGACTATGACAACGGAGATTTTATCAGGCTGGGCCAGGAGTATGAACAGGATAACTCCGGTGATTTTAAAAAGTTCGCTGCCGGTGAGGCAGAAGCCCGACTTTATAAACAGAGATCACTGGTGGATTATGCGGCAGAATGGCTGGAAGAAAAAAGAACAGCCTGATAATCGGCAGACTCCCGACCGGAGGTGATTATTATCACCGGAGAAAAGCAGATTTTTTCTGAGGAAAAGGCCGATGAATATGACAGCTGGTATGAAACCCCACTGGGAGCCTTTGTGGATGAGGTGGAGACAGAACTGGCCTTCTCACTATTTCAGCCCCGCCGGGGCAGCAGGGTTCTCGACGCAGGCTGTGGAACCGGGAATTTCACACTGAAGCTGGCCCGGATAGGCTGTGAGGTGGTGGGTATCGATATCTCCTCCCATATGCTGGAGAGGGCCCGGGAGAAGGTGAGAGACTACGATGAGGACCTGCCGGTTTCCTTCCGCCGGATGGATGTCACCGATCTGGACTTTTCCGCCGAGAGTTTTGATGATGTTTTTTCCATGGCCACGGCGGAGTTCATTCCCGCCGAAGAGAAGGAAGTATATATTGAAGAGATGCTGCGGGTGGTAAAACCCGGAGGCCGGGTGCTGGTGGGCACAATCAATAGAGATTCTGAGTGGGGCCGGATGTACCTGCGGCGGGCTGAATCGCCCGATTCCGTTTTTCACGATGCTGATATACCCACACCGGAGGAGCTGAATGAGATTGCAGCAGATAGATTCGTGAAAAGCCGGGAATGCCTTTTCATTCCCCCCGATGCTGAAGAGGAGGAGATCAGCTGGCAGCGGGAAAAAGAGCTTTCTTCGGAAAAGAGGGGAGGATTTTTCTGCTCTCTCTGGCGAGAGCCCGCCCCATAATTATCGGAAAATTAATTAATATACGTGTATACAGCGGCATCGATAATTTTTAACTTTACTATCCCTTTAAAATTAGGTATAATATATCTGTAAACGGGTAAACAAAATAAGAGCAAAAAGCAAATATTTCTACCTGTGTCAACATAATCTTCAGATATTTACTCTGAGAATTCAGGGTATTAGAATGTCAGTATATGAGATCAATATCACGAAATTATCTGGTTTGTAATTGCATAAAGTGTTATGTGTGTAATGTCAAAAATTTTAGACAGGGGGTGGTGAAAACCGGATAATATAAAGAAACCAGGAGGGAGGAGGCCTATTTAGCAGCTGTACTGAGATGTGGGATTCTTCTTATTCGGGCTGGAAAAGTCACCAAAAAGAACCTTTGAAACTAAATTATGGGGGTGCAGAAATAATATGATTAAAAAGTCTGCTTTTATAATCGCTCTGGTTGTCGGTTTTGCTCTTATCTTTACAGGTCCGGCAATGGGCCATGACATTGAGTTCATGTCGATAGCTACAGGTGGAACTGGAGGAGTTTACTATCCTGTGGGTGGGGGTATGGCAGAGCTCATCAATCAGCATACTGATATAAGTGCAACAGCTGAGGTTACAGGTGCTTCAGTCGAAAACGTCCGCTTCATTCAGGACCTGGAAGTTGAATGGGGTCTTGCTCAGAACGATATCACCTTTTATGCCAAGTTTGGCGAAGAGATGTTTGAAGGTGACGACATGGGTGATCTGAGAGGCATCGCCATGATGTATCCCGAGGACATTCAGATAATCACTCTGGAAGATTCGGGCATAGAGACCGTTGCTGACTTTGAAGGCCGGGATATAGCCGTGGGTGCTCCTGGCAGCGGTACTGAAGCTAACGCCCGCCAGATAATTGAGGCACATGGCCTGACTTATGATGATATGACAGTAGATTTCCTCTCCTTCGTAGAAGCTGTAGATGCTCTCCGTGACGGCCATGTAGATGCAGCCTTCGTTACAGCCGGTATTCCCACAGGCTCAGTGGTTGACCTGTCCGCCACACACAATCCTAAGATTGTAGGAATTGAAGATGACGCCATGGAAGTAATCAAAGAAAATTATCCCTATTATGTTGAAACTATAATTCCCGGCGGCACCTATGAGGGTATCGAAGAAGATCAAAGAACAGTTGCTGTTCTTGCTATGATCATCACCAATGCCACGCTTCCCGATGACTTCATCTATGAAACAACAGCAGCTGTATTTGACAACTATGAATATCTGGGCGAGATTCACGATCGCGGCAAAGAGGTAACTCTGGAGACTGCCCTTGATGGTATGCCCATTGAGCTGCATGATGGTGCCCGTCAGTATTACGAAGATAGAGGCTTCGATGTGGACGAGTATTTAGACTTTTAAGCAAGAGTTAGCAGGGTTAAAATGCAAGTGTATACAGGAGCCGGATACAATCCGGCTCCTGCTTTTCTGTTGGCTTGAGCAAAATCCCACAAAATCGCAATAATTTTTAATAATTTTGAGCAATCTATTACCATGAGTAACTTATTATTAAATATCAAATAAAATAAAACAGGAGAAACAGGAGGTTAGTCATGAGCGAGGATAATAATCAAGAAGGAACGGAGAACAGGAATATTCAGGATGGAGCTGAACTGCAGGGAGAGCCCGAGATCGATGAAGAAATAGAGAAAAAGATCAGCAGGGATAGAAAGCTTAAAGGCAAATGGGTAATCATAGTTACGATAGTAGGAATCCTGGCTTCGATTTTCCATTTTTATACGGCCGGATTCGGTATCCTGCTTACCTTCGAACAGAGATCCATACATCTGGCTTTCTTGCTTTTTCTGGCTTTTATAATGTATCCTTTAACATCAGAGCAAAGAGACAGCGATGGAGTTCCCTGGTATGATATAATACTCGCCGTTCTGGCGGTTGCCAGTATGCTCTATATTTACTTCAACCATGGAGAAATTGTGCGGAGAGCAGGCAGACCTATCACTGAAGATCTGATTTTCGGCGCTCTGGCCATTGTGCTCGTGCTTGAAGCCACCAGACGCACGGTTAACCTGGCTCTTCCCCTGATAGCTGCTGTATTTCTGGCCTATGCCTTTTTAGGGCCATATATGCCAGGGCCTCTTGCTCACAGGGGCTATTCTCTGACCAGATTGATCGGTCATCAGTATTTAACCACCGAGGGGATTTTCGGGATACCGATCGGGGTTTCGGCGACTTTCGTATATTTATTCGTGCTGTTCGGGGCTGTGCTGGAACAGAGTGGTATAGGCAACTATCTCATAAAAACAGTATATGCAGCTCTTGGTCATCAGCGCGGCGGCCCGGCTAAAGCTGCTGTAGTTACCAGTGGATTGATGGGAATGATATCGGGCAGTTCGATAGCCAACACGGTTACCACCGGTTCATTCACCATACCCCTGATGAAAAAAATGG
>CAYXAK010000058.1:0-11272 GCA_964462585.1 uncultured Halanaerobiaceae bacterium | reverse complement strand
TTTAGCATAACAAAACACCGGCCGGCATTTAAATGCAGGAATCTGCTCCATTAGTGGAGAATATAACAGACAGCAGATATGTATCAGGAGGTATTGGATTTAGCTGAATTTAGTGGACGAGAAGGGGCATTTTTAGCGGGGTGAATGCGATGCGGCCGCAACTCAAGATCTGGATCGAAAATGAAGAGGGAGAGCAGATAATCGGTGAGGGGCTTCTGCGGCTTCTGCAGGAGATAGAGAAGACCGGTTCGCTCAATAAAGCTTCTGAAAGGCTGGGCATGTCCTACCGCACAGCCTGGGGCAAACTGGAGAAAATAGAGAACAGGATGGGGATAGAACTCGTGATCAGAAGGTCCGGAGGTGGCAGAGAAGGTGGCAGCAGACTGACTGAAAGAGGCAGAGAGTTGATGTCGCGTTATCTGCAGCTGAAGAGGAGTATGGAGGAGAAGGTCAAAAAGGAATTTGACGAGGTATATGAGGATGAGTTTTAACCCTATACTGGCTGCAGTTAAAATAATGATATAAAATTATGATATGTCAAAACGGAGGATTTTTACTGGTTGTCTGGAATATTAACATTGGACTATATTAAAAAAATAGCGGAGGTGTGATTTTTGGAATTGGAGCTGGATAGAGTGGATGAAATAGTTGAAGAATATGCTAATAAGGGCAATGATAAATCCCCTATGATTCCTGTACTGCAGGATATTCAGACCACCTATGGCTGGCTGCCAGAAGATGCTCTGATCAGGGCTTCGAAATTGATGGGAGTCTCACTGGCCAAACTCTCAGGTGTGGCCACTTTTTATAATGAATTCAGGCTCAAACCACTGGGAGAAAACCATATAGTGGTATGTACAGGTACAGCCTGCCATGTGCGCGGGGCCCCCATGCTCATTGAAGAGCTGGAGAGAAATCTCGGTATAGAAGCCGGGGGAGTGACCGAAGATCGCAAGTTCTCCTTTGAAGGTGCAAGATGTGTTGGATCATGTGCAGTAGCCCCGGTAGTTGTAATCAATGGAGAATTTCATGGCAATATGACCAAGAAAAAGATTACGGAAGCAATCGAGGAACTGGAGTAAGGAGGCTAAAAATGACAATTATAGGATCACCTTCCGACCTGGAAGACCTCCAGGAGAAGGCAGAAACGGAATACCAGAGCCATGAAACACTGATATCCATGTGTGGCGGCACCGGCTGCCGCGGCGGGGGCTGCCAGGATGTCATAGATGAGCTGAAGTCCAGTTTAAAGGAAAAGGATATGGAGGATGAAATAGACCTGAAGATTACGGGCTGTCAGGGTTTCTGTGAGATGGGGCCCCTGATGGTTATCAGACCGGAAGGAAATTTTTACTGCAATATTGAGCCTGAAGATGTGGATGACATTCTGGAAAGGACCATAAAACAGGGCGAGCCCATAGAACGCCTGGAATACGTAGAACCCGAATCCGGCGAGAAGTTTATAAAAGAGCAGGATATCCCCTTTTATAAAAATCAGGGCCGGATCGTCTTTGAGAACAACGGACATATTTCACCTACAAATATAGAGGACTATTTTGCGGTCGACGGTTATTCAGGTTTGAAAAAGGTGCTTTTTGAGATGGACCAGGAAGAGGTCATCGATGAGGTAAAAGAATCGGGTCTGCGCGGACGAGGCGGCGGCGGTTTTCCCACCGGCAAAAAGTGGGAGCTCTGCTATCAGCAGGAATCCGAGCCAAAATATCTGATCTGCAATTCGGATGAGGGTGATCCCGGAGCTTATATGGACAGAAGTATCAAGGAGGGCAACCCCCATCTGGTGCTGGAGGGTATGATTATCGGTGCCTATGCCATCGGGGCCGAAAAGGGTTTTATCTATATCAGAGCAGAGTATCCTCTGGCTGTAAAGCACATAACTAAAGCCGTCGAGCAGGCGCGCGAATATGGTCTGCTGGGAGAGAACATACTGGGGTCTGATTTCAGCTTTGACATAGAGATCATGGAAGGAGCAGGTGCCTTTGTGTGTGGAGAGGAGACGGCACTGATGGCTTCCATAGAGGGCAAGCGGGGCATGCCCCGCCCCAGACCACCCTATCCGGCCGAGAGCGGTCTCTGGGGGCAGCCCACCAACATCAATAATGTGGAAAGCTATGCCAATATCCCCCTTATAATCAGAAATGGTGCCGACTGGTTTAATTCTGTCGGGACCGATAACAGCACCGGCACCAAAATATTTTCGCTGGTGGGTAAAGTTAACAACACCGGGTTGATAGAGGTTCCGATGGGAATAACACTGGAAGAGGTTGTCTTTGATATCGGCGGCGGCATCCCCGGCGGTAAAGAGGCCAAAGCCGTCCAGACCGGTGGGCCTTCCGGCGGTTGTATACCGCGAGATATGTTTGATATAGCGGTGGATTTTGACAGATTGCAGGAAGCCGGTTCGATTATGGGGTCCGGTGGCCTGGTGGTCATGGACGAGAATACCTGTATGGTCGATGTGGCCAAATTCTTCCTCGACTTCACCCAGGATGAAAGCTGTGGTGAGTGTCCCCCCTGCCGCATAGGTACCAGGAGAATGCTGGAAATACTGGATCGGATAACCTCGGGGGAGGGCCGGGAAGGTGATATAGAGTTTCTGCAGGAGCTGGGTGAGAGAATTATCGATACTTCCTTATGCGGACTGGGTCAGACCGCTCCCAATCCTGTGCTCAGCACAATCAGGTATTTCCGGGATGAGTATGAAGCGCATATTTATGATAAATCTTGTCCTGCCGGCGTATGTCAGGATCTCATCTATTATCACATTATTGACGAAGAATGTCAGTCCTGTGATAGATGCCGGCAGATATGTCCCGTAGATGCTATTGAAGGTGAACCGGGTGGAGATCCCTATGTTATTTATGATGATATCTGCATTCGCTGCGGCAACTGCCAGGATGAATGTCCTTTCGACGCCATTGAAATTGTTCCCGGCCAGCGGGAAGGAGAGGAGTAAAGATTGAGCAGGGCAGTGAATTACTTAAGAGAGCCTGGATCTGTACACAACGCCAATAAAAGGAGTCTGATAAAATGGCTGTGATCACGATAAACGGTAACAAACATGAGGTGGCTGATGATGTAACCATTCTTGAGGCCGCCCGTCAGCTCGGATATCGTATACCAACACTCTGTCATCATCCCAGTCTGAGCAACGTCGGTGTCTGCCGGATATGCATTGTGGAGGATGAGGAATCGGGAGAGCTGTATCCATCCTGTTCCACTCCGGTTTATGATGGCATGCGTATTTCCGCAGATGAAGAGGAGAATGAGAGGCTCTATAAATCCCGTCAGATGGTGGTCAAGCTCCTGCTCTCTGACCATCCCAATGACTGTATGACCTGTGAGGCAGACGGCAGCTGCACTCTGCAGGACTTCGCCTATCATTATGACGTGGAGATGGGTGATAATTCCCTGGGAATTCCCAAAGAGGAGTCCCGCTTTGAAATAGAATCTGACAACCCCTTTATAGAACATGATCCCGATAAATGCGTTCTCTGCGGACGCTGTGTCAGGGTTGACAATGAAATTCAGTGTTCCGACGCTATTGAATGGGTGGAGAGAGGCTTTTCAGCCCGGATAGGTGCTGCTCTGAAAAAGGATCTGGGCTGGGAAGAATCCAGCTGTGTCTTCTGCGGCCAGTGTGTGGAACAGTGTCCTACCGGAGCTCTTCAGTTCAAACCATCCCAGGGTGAGGGGCGGGAATATCAGCTGGAACACACCGAAACCACCTGCGGATACTGTGGTGTGGGCTGCAGGCTCGATATTAAAACCCGGGATAATAAGGTCGTCGAGGTCGGAGGTGTATTCCGCGAAGACCAGCCCAACCCTGTTGGTGAAACCTGTGTCAAGGGAAGGTTTGGTTATGAATTCATCGATGATCCCGACAGGCTGACAAAACCCCTGATCAAAGACGAAGAGACGGGCGAGTTCGAGGAGGTCAGCTGGGAGAAAGCCCTTTCCTATACGGCCGATAATTTCTCCCGCATCAAAGAGGAGCACGGCTCTGATGCTCTGGCCGGCCTGACCTCGGCCCGCTGTTCAAATGAGGAAAACTTCCTCATGCAGAAGTTTATGAGGGCGGTGATGGGCACTCACACTGTCGATCACTGTGCCCGTCTGTGACACTCCTCCACTGTGGCCGGTCTGGCCAAAAGTTTTGGCAGTGGAGCCATGACAAACTCCATCGAGGAGATAGATAAAGCTGACGCATTTTTCGTGACGGGGTCCAACCCCACAGAGAACCATCCGGTTATAGGCAGCCGCTTGAGGAAAGCCGTGAGAAACGGAGCCAAACTGGTGGTATCCGATCCCCGGCGCATAGAGCTGGCAGAGGAGGCAGATCTCTTCCTCCAGCCTAAGCCAGGTACCGATACAGCCCTCATCAACAGCATTATGCACGTCATACTGGCTGAAGATCTGCATGATCAGGAATATATCGAGGAGCGCACTGAAAACTTCGCAGAGCTGGAGGAGATAGTCAGACAGTATCCTCCCGAGAGGGCCGAAGAGATAACCGGTGTGCCGGCCGAGAAGATCGAGGAAGCTGCTGAGATCTACGGCCAGGCTGACAGGGGTTCTATCATATATGCCATGGGTATCACCCAGCATGTCAGCGGCACCGGCAATGTAACTTCACTGGCCTGTATGGCCATGCTCACCGGCAATGTCGGTCGTGAGGGCACCGGGGTCAATCCCCTGCGCGGCCAGAATAATGTTCAGGGTGCCTGTGATCTGGGCGGTCTGCCCAATGTCTTCCCCGGTTATCAGGATGTCAGCGATCCCGATATCCGCCAGAAGTTTGCCGATTACTGGGATATAGACGGATTCCCCGAAGAGCCCGGTCTGACAGTGGTGGAGATCTTTGATGCGGCCGAAAAGGGCGATGTTAAGGGCCTTTATATCATGGGGGAAAATCCGGTTCTATCCGATCCCGATCAAAAACACGTGATTGAAGCTCTGGAAAATGCTGAATTTACGGTAGTACAGGATATATTCCTCAATGATACTGCTGAATATGCTGATGTGGTATTTCCTGCCGCCTGTTTTGCCGAAAAGGCGGGGACATTTACCAATTCCGAGCGCCGCATACAGAAGGTCGAGCCCGCTGTCGATCCTCCGGGTGAAGCCCGGCCTGATTGGGAGATTATCGCTGCTCTGGCCCGGGAGATGGGATATGAGATGTCCTATGAGGGTCCGGCTGAGATCATGGAAGAGATCGCCGATCTGACTCCTATCTATGGTGGCATATATTACGATAGACTGGGCACCAGCGGTCTGCAGTGGCCCTGTGAGGACAGGGATGACCCCGGCACCAAATTCCTGCATGAGGGCGAATTCGCCCGGGGCCTGGGTAAATTCCATCCCAGTCATTACTCACCACCTGTGGAGGAGATAGGCGATGAATTCACCCATATCATGATGACAGGGCGCATGCTCTATCATTACCATACCGGCACTATGACCCGCAATTCTGCGGCTATAGATGAATTTGAACCTGATAGTTATGTGGAGATAAATGTTGAAGATGCTGAAAATATGGGTATTGAAGAGGGGGACAGAGTCAAAATATCCTCCCGGCGGGGTTCAATCGAAACCTATGCCCGCATTGGTGAAGTGGTAGCTCCCGGCCATATCTTTATGCCCTTTCACTATGCTGAGAGTCCTGCCAACCGCCTCACACATGATGAGCTCGACCCTGAAGCCAAAATACCGGAACTGAAGGTGACCGCAGTCAAGCTGAAAAAGATAGGGGGGTGATCACTTGTCAGATTTAACAGGTGAATTTAGTCTTGAACAGGTCCTGGCGGTTGCGGTGGCCCTGCTGATCACGCTGGGGCTATCGCTTCCGGGATCTGTTGCTGCCGGGGAGGGAGAGGTATTTACCGGTTACTCGCAGGCCGATGATAACGGTTATGTCCGGGCCGAAGTTACACTCAGCGAAGATGATATTGTAGATGTCAGGCTGGTCGAGTACGATGAGATGGCCCGGGAGAAGGGTGAGGATTATCCCTGGGATGACTGGCATGCGGCCATGGAGGAACTGCCCCGTAGATTTATAGAGGCCGATGATTATGATGTGGATATTGTGAGCGGAGCAACCGGTACCAGCGAGAAGTCCATCGAGGCAGTGGAGATGGCCCTGGCCCGGGCTGATGGTGAAGAGCATTTTTCCGGTCGTTTTATGGGCATCTCGGAGATAGTCGAGCGCGGCTGGGCCGTGGTCTGGGCAACCGTAGATATCGATGAGGAAGCTGAAGAAGGCTATCAGCTCACCGATCTGCGCCTGGAGGAAGTCACCGGAGATGAATTTAAAGATGAGGATTACGGCTGGCCCGAATTTCACGAGGCTCAGGAGGAGATGGCCCGGCGCATGCTGGAGGCGAACACATTTAATGTAGATACCTTTACAGGGGCCACCGGCAGTTCCGAGCTGTGGATAGAGGCTGTTCAGAACGCCCTGGGCAAAGCCGGTTTTTAGCCTGTAAAATGGTTAACTGCAATTTGATCCAAATTATTGCAAACTGTTATTAGTAAGAAATATGCTTAACCGCATATGAGCATCTGCAGTTAATCTTAATTTAAACAGGGTGATAAATTTAAGCTTAAATCACCCTGCAAACTCCAAAAGGGGGTAATAACATGGCTAAAGTATCGAGAGAGATGGTTGAGAATGCCGGTGTTGATGTCGACAAGCTTCTGGAGCTGCTGGTTAAGAATGCCTCTGCTGAGCTGACCACATATTATTATTACACTTCATTGAGAGTCAATCTGACCGGTCTGGATGGAGAGGGAGTAAAGCCCATAGCCGAGCAGGCACGCATCGAGGACAGAAATCACTTTGAGGCTCTCGTCCCCAGAATTTATGAGCTGGGCGGCAGCATCCCCAATGATCTCAAGGAATTCCATGATATCTCAGCCTGTCCACCGGCCAAGCTTCCCGATAATCCCGAGGATACCGAGGAGATTCTTAAAGTTCTGCTGGAAGCTGAAAGATGTGCTGTGCGGGGCTATACCGAGATATGCAATATGACCAATGGCAAAGATCACCGCACTTACGATCTGGCCCTTTCCATACTGCACGAGGAGATAGAGCATGAAGCCTGGTTTGAAGAGTTTATAGGAGATTCAGGTCCGTCCGGCCACTTCCTCAGAGAAGAAGGGGTCTCTTCCCCCTACGTTTCAAAGTTTCTCTAAAAACCAACCTGAATTTATTCTGATTGCAGCAGGATTTATACTGCCTGAATGACCGGCCCCCTGACGGGGGCCATTTTTTATTTGACATTATTAATTAAGTTTAATATAATCTAATTAAGCTGATTACTAAATAGATTTATCAACTGAGGTGAAGTTAATGGAACTGCTCGCCGCCCTGAAGGCACTTGCCGATGAAAACAGGTTGAAAATAATGGCCCTGCTGGAGATCGAAAATTTCTGTGTTCAGGCCCTGGCCCACAGGCTCGATCTTAGTGAAGCTGCGGTGTCCCAGCATCTCAAGATATTGCGTGAGGCCAACCTGGTTGAGGGGGAAAAGAGAAGCTACTGGGTTCATTACAGGATTAAGAAGGATAATCTCAGCGAGCTGGTCGGCATGCTGGAGAACATATCCGATGGCGTTGATATAGAAATTGAAATTTCCCGGGGCACCGGAGATGAATGCTGTCACTGAAATAAAATATAGAGGAGGAGATGACGGTGGGTATACTGGCCGAAGCACGGGATGAATTCAAAAGAATAGTGAGGGAGAGAGGCATTGAGGCCGACAGCGTGGAGATTACAGCAGAAGGATTAAGCCCGGAGGAGTCGATAGGAGATCCCGGGCGCCGGGATTTTCCTCTGCTGCAGGGCAGGGAAGTTATGATTGAGGCTGTGTTTAAGGGCAGCAGGGGACAGGCTTTCACCGATCAGCCTGGAGAGTACAGGGGCACACTGGCCGAAATAATCGAGATGAAAATGAAAAGCAGCCGCGAGAGAGCGCTGCTGGTGGCTGCGATCAATGCTGTTCTCCACCATCTGGGTCTGATAGAAAGAACAGTGCACTGCCGCGATGATGAGATGGAAAAATGCATGGAAGAGATGGTTATGCACATCACAGAAAAGAGAGATGATGTTGAAAAAGTGGGTATCGTGGGCTTTCAACCGGCTCTGGTGGAAAAAGCCGTGGACAGCTTTGGTGCCAGTGCAGTTATGGTTACAGATCTGGATGGAGAGAGAATCGGCAGTGAGCAATATGGTGTGAAAATACTCGATGGAGATAAGGATACAGAATATATGGTAAAGAGCAGCGATTTTCTGTTCATAACCGGTTCTACCGCTGTGAACTCCACCGCCGATTATCTGCTGGAGCTGCTGGAAGCATATGGGAGAGACTTTGCCTTTTACGGCAACACTATCAGCGGAGTCTCCTGGCTGCTCGATCTGCCTCAGCTGTGCTTTTATGGTCGGAAGGGTTGAGGTGATAGATATTGCAGAAAGAATGGCCTTATTTTCGCTTCACAGTCGAAGAAGCGGCCGGAGCTGTCGGGGATTTCGGCACATTATTTCCCATCATAATTGGTGTGGCGGTTGTGACCGGCATGGATTTAGGCCCCATACTGCTTTTTATGGGTATTGCCTATATGGCCACCGGGCTGTATTACAGACTGCCGATGCCGGTAGAGCCCATGAAGTCTATAGGGGCTGTGGCTATCGCCGGTGAGCTTACTCAGGGGGAAATAGTGAGCGCCGGTATCATGATGGGTTTGATACTTCTCTTTCTGGGTTATAAGGGCCGGGTTGGCTTTCTGCGGAGAAAGATTCCCCGCTGGCTGATAAGGGGAATACAGCTGGGTCTGGCCTTTATTCTCCTGCGCCAGGCGGTTCGATTCATTTGGACAGATCCCCTCCTGGGGGTGATATCCTCGGCGGTCATTATAGTATTTATTTTTCTGCCCCTGACCGATATATCCTCACTGCTGGTGCTGGCAATAGGACTTGTGGTGGGCTTTGTGGAGCTGGGGGGAGTTCCCCTGCATGTGATCTCTCTCTCCCCTCCGGCACTGCCCCCGGCTGATAGTTTTCTGCCCGGGCTTCTGCGGGGTGTGTTTCCCCAGCTGCCGCTAACTATAGGCAATGCCGTTCTGGCCACCTCGCTGATGATCGAAGATCTATTCTCCAGAGATGTGGCCGAGGAAAAACTGGTAAAGAGCATGGGAGCCTTCTGCCTCATCTTTACACCACTGGGTGGTTTTCCCATGTGCCACGGTGCCGGGGGGCTGGCGGCTCAGTACAGATTTGGGGCCCGCACCGGCGGATCGAATCTTATCTCGGGCGGCATACTTCTGATCCTGGGCGTTTTCTTTGCCTCACCCCGGTTGATTGAATTTTTCCCTTATGGCGTGCTGGGCGCTCTGCTCATATTTTCTGCCCTGCAGCTGGCAGAATCAGGCCGGGAGACATCCAGACCAATCCTGAGCCTTGTCACCGCCGGCCTGGCCTTCTTCACCGATATCGGCATAGCTTTTGTGGTTATGGTCATATTCATACTGATCAGATCAGCACTGACAAAAGTCAGACAGAAATAGAAGTTATTTCATAAAATAAATTTCAGAAAGGAGGGTTACTATGTGTGGTAGAAGCCACGGCTGCTGCTGTGGACATCACGATCACGGACACTATCGAGGACATGGACATGGTCACTATCAAGGCCACCATCACGGTCACCACGGTCACGGGCAGGGACACGGCTGCTGTTGTTGCTGCAGCTGTTGCTGCTGTTCATGCTGCTGCTGTTGCTGTGATGACGAGGAGTGTGAATGTGAGGAGGAGATCGATGAAGTAAAAGCGATCTCCAGGCTGGAAGACTACATGGTAGAGCTGGAAGAGGAGCTGAGCAAAGTGCAGGATCATATCGAGAAATTAAAAGAAACTGAAGAATAACTATTGCTGGAAGGCCCGGCCCTGCTGAAATATAAGATCATATCCGGGGCCGGGTCAATTTATATCAGGCTTTAAACCGACTATTTTTAGTGATAAAATAAAGATACAATTAGCAAAAAAGGGAGGTAATAATCGATATGTGTCAATCAAATGCTTATCTGAAAAAAGACGGAGAAAAAGAGCTCATAATGGAAGATGTCAGTTCTGTGACACCGGGAGAGGACAATGTGGTTCTGAAGGGTTTAATGGGAAAAGAAAAGCGCGTCAAAGCCACCATTAAATATATGAATCTGATGGACCATGAAATAATTTTAGAAGAAAGAGAATAAGCAGTTGAGAGCAAAGGCGAGATGGCTGGCCAACCTGGCATTGGGTATTTTGATCTATCGCCGGGTCACAGTGACGTCTAAACTGCAGAGGTGGTGATAATATGAGCGAAAAGAGGACCGGAACTTTTTCCGACTGGGTGGAGCTCCTGCGTCTTTTTGGTCTGCCCTGCAGCATACTGCCGGCCTTTTTAGGGGCGGCTTTCGCTCACAGTTACGGCCATTTCAGGCTCTTCCCTTTTTTATATCTGCTGGCAGGAGTTGTGCTTGTTCATGTGGTCAGCAATGTGACCAATGAATATTATGATGTTAAGGCTGAGATTGATACAGCTGACCAGGAAAAGCCGAGCACCGTGCTGGCAGAAGGCAGAATAGATCCGGAGCTGGCCCTTAAATTCAGCCATACACTCCTTTTGATTGCGGTCGTCGCACTGATTATATATGCTCTGGTGCAGCAGCTGCCCGGTCTCATACTAATTGCGGCAATTGGTATGGCAGGCGGATATTTTTATACAGCTCCACCGCTGAAGTTAAAATACAGAGGGCTGGGGGTGCCTGCTAACTTCATATTCCTGGGGCTGCTGGTTCCTCAGGGCATTTTTTATGGCCTGAGTGGAGAATTATATCTGCTGCCCGGGCTGGGTCTGTCGCTGCCCATGAGCATTTTAACAGTGGCCATGCTGTGGAGCAATGACATGAGAGATATAAGAGCTGATGAAGAAATTATCACTCTGGTAGGAATACTGGGCCTGAAGATAAGCTATATTATTTACCTTATTATTCTCTTTTCTCCCTATCTTCTGGCCGTCTACTATTATATGAACGGCCAGCTCTCTATTCTCATAGCTGCACAGATTTTAATTCTGCCTTTCGTGGTCAAGCTGGCCCGGATCGGGCTGGAAGGTGCAAGGGGAGAGCTAAGCAAACTGGCACATCTCGACCAGAAGACTTCTTTTTATATGATAGCATTTAATATCATCTGGGTTCTGGCCTATTTTACTTCCTGATGCATC
>CAYXAK010000057.1:3257-11368 GCA_964462585.1 uncultured Halanaerobiaceae bacterium | reverse complement strand
CAAAAAAGCAGAGGATTGTTGAGAAGATAATGATCGATGCAGCACCGGAAGAGGTGTATGGACTGGCACGCGATCCCGAGATGTGGAGCTCCTGGTATGCAGGCCTGGAAGGGCCTGAAAAGTTAATGGGCAAAGGCGAAAAAGGAACTACAGGTGATTTTCATATTAATATAGCGGGCATTAAGTTTCCAATCAAAATTGAAGTGACAGAAGATCACATGAGCAGAGAAAAATGCCGCTGGAGCGGAACATTTGATGGTCGTACAAGAGGAAACCAGATCTTTGAATATAAACTCAAGGACGGCAAAACTGAGGCAACCGTGCAGTTTGAAGGAACCACGCCGGAAAGTCTGCTGGGAAGAGTGGCCAGCAGGATTGTTCTGGATAAAATGCAGGAGAATAGTATCCACAACACAATGCAGAATCTCAAAGTTTTTGTGGAGGGGAAACTGGCCCATAAAGAAGAGGAGAAGATGACCTGACACTTATCATCAGTAGAATAAGATCAGACTCCAGGGCACGATAACCTCGAAGATGGTGCTGCTGCCGTGCAGATAGCGGGGTTCCTCGTATTTACGGCTTTCATCGAACTGGTGATTTATGCTGAAGCCGTGATCGGCGAAAAACAGCACCGGCTGCCGCTCGGGCAGACTTTCCAGAAAAGGCAGAAGACGGTTTTGGGCCTGAAAGATCAGTTCATCCAGAAAGTCGGGATAATCCTGGCGAGAGGTATGAACTTTATCGTCGATGAAAGAAAACTTCACCACCCGGGGCCGGCCCGGATCCTGATCAGCCGGTCTGCTCAGGGATTCCGGGTCGAAATCCTCCGCTTCCATAATCCGGCCGCTGAAGGAGGACTCCCGCAGAGCCTCCAGCTGTTTTTCGGTGCTGGCCGGTTCCAGAGCAAAATGTGATCCCTGAGCCAGCTGCCGGCTGGAAAACTCGGAAGTTAACATCTGCCTGAGCTCGCCCCAGATATCATGGCGCAGACCGTCCAGCAGCAGACAGATGCTGCCTTTTAGTTTCATTCGCTGCAGCAGCCGGGGGAAATGACGGTTGATAAGCCGGCGGATGTCGAGTATCTCCGCCTCCTGATCTGATGTCCTATTTTTACTTTCTCCGCCGGCATCGGTACTGTCCGTCAGGGCTTCTCTGAGCTGTGGTGACTGATAGAAGTCGGCGAACTCCTTCTGGCGCCGGCGCAGCAGTCTGCTCACCTCCTGGCTCAGCCTGTTTACGGGCAGCCGCTTTTCCAGCTCCAGTTCTGCTGCCAGTGAAGCGAAACGCTTCAGATCGAGCTCGAGATGAGAGAGGTGGTTTTCGTAAAGTTCGATCCAGTCAGGTGCTGTTTCGGGTTTGAGTGAGCCACCCCGGTTCAGGGACAGCTCGACCCCCAGAAAATTTTTGACCAGCAGAAGTTCGTCCGGCGGGGATGACAGCCCATAATCACTCTTTTTCTCATAATCATCAAGATATTCGCTCAGTTGACCTCTACACCTTTCCAGCTCCCGGGCTGAGCCGGAGCTGGCCAGCCGCTGGATGAGCCTTCCGGCCAGATGCCGCCGCAGCAGAGGGGATATGCGTTCTGCCAGCAGAGATTCCAGCCAATCCCGGCTCTTTTCGGCCGGGATTTTTTGCAGCAGAAACTCCATCAGATTATGACTGGCTGCCAGATCGGCCACCACCGACTTGAGCAAACCCTGGAGAAAATCCCTTTCGCTTTCCCTGGATCGCTCTCCGGGATCCTCTGCTTTTTTCTCCGGGGAGGGGGAGAGAACCTCATCGGCCAGCTCAACCAGCGCCTGCTTTAAAGCCTTTTCCTCTGCCAGCAGCCGGGATAGGCTGTCAGAGGAGCCGGGCAGATATTCGGCCAGCATCTCCTGCAGTGCGGCGGTGTTTATATCATGGGCGGTCTGCCATTCCCCGGCCGCCAGAAGCAGGGCAAATCCCCGGGGTCCTGCCCTATCGCTGATCTCCAGAAGCTCGGGGTAAAAATCGCTCAGAAAGCGCTCCAGACGGGCTTCGATATCTGTTTTCTCCTCCTTCAGCTGGGAATATTCACGGGAGATACCTGGATATTCGTCCCGGCCCTGTCCGGATGAGCCGGCCTGGACCCGTACATATGTGTTATCCTCCAGCTCCCCGCCACCGGTCAGCCACTCCTCGATAATGTCACGGATCTGGTCCGGTTTAAAGCTGCGGTCGAGCAGATGTTCGTACAGCTCATCGAGATCTCGCTCTATCACGGAGATATCCTCGGAGAGGGCCCGATTTATACGCTTTATCACCTGGCGGTTTAAAAGCTCCTCCAGGTCTTCCAGCAGCTCACCGCTTTCATCTTTCTGTTCGCTCAGCTGGAGCAGACGTCTGAGGGGACGGGCAAAACGCTTTTCGCCGGCCGCCTCCATATTCCTGATATATTCCTCCAGCTTCTCCCGGTGCTCCTGGCGGTTGAGGCTGTCCAGATACTGTTCTATACCGGCTTCAATCATACCCTGCAGTCTTTTGAGTGAGGGCAGTTCCACCTCGTCGCCGGGGATGAAACCACAGGAGCATACAGGCCTCTCCCTCAGCTCCGGCACTTTGAAGTCCCGGCAGCGGTGGCGCAAAATTTCGGAGAGATCCCTTTTGATACGGACCAGGTCATCCTGAACAGAGATGATCTCTATACCAGCCAGCTGTTCGAGCAAATTGTAGGGCCGGCTCTCCCTGATCTTCTCGTAGGGAATGAACCGGTCGGCGGCCAGCTGGCGCTCGTGCTCCTGACGGTAGACCTCTATATAGCTCTGCTGAAAATCGGCAAAGGCCTCCTCAACTTCGGCAAAATACTCCTCATCATAGAGCACGTTTTCGGCTTCCATCAGCTCCAGCAGGCTTTTCCGCTGACGGCGCAATTCTTCATATTCTTCGGGCAGATCCAGGGCGGAATGTGTGATATAACCGCGCATTCGCCGGTAATCAGAGAGTTTTTCCTGGAAAAATTCCTTCAGGCTCTCCAGCTCCTCCAGGCGCCTGTCAACTCCCGGCAGGCTGCGGTAGCGGGAGGCAAACCGTTCCAGGCCTTCATCTGAGGAGTAGCTGATTTTGATCTCGTCTACAAGATCCTTCAGCCCCTCAAGACGGGATAGAATCTGCCCGCGCTGAAATATTCCGGCTTCCTCTGAGGAGAGGCTTTCCAGGCCGGCCTCAACCCGCTCGATCTTTTCCGTGAGGTCCTCCCGGGCCTGGATTATTTGTTCCCATATCTCATGCTGAAGGGGCAGGGAAAAGGGCTGGCGCCGGTATCTGGGCGGCACCAGTGGGCAGACCTGCAGAACCTCCTGAAATTCTTCAGATATTATCTCACCGTAACCCAGCTCGCTGATGCGGTTAAAATTGCGGGCATTGAGGTTGTTTAAGCTGATCTTGCGGTGTTCGGAAAAGGCGGTGATATAGCCAGCAAAGAGCAGACAGTAGACCAAAAGCTCAAATTGATTGCGGCTGATACCGTAATCACCCTTGCGCAGCTGCCAGTAAACATCTTCGAGCGATGTTCTTTCGCCCTCCAGCAGGGCAAAGAATTCCTGCAGCAGAGGATTTTTGTCCGGATTTATATCCAGGCTGACGGCATTCTTTCGCCGGCTGATAAGCCCCATCGGTTTGAGATGGGTGTCGATCACGTTCAGCACCCGGCCGTCCAGCTCCTTTAAGCTGTCTATCTCTCCCGGCCTCAGAAAATCGTCGATCAGCCGGTCCACCTGTTCAGTGCGGAGGCCGCGCTGGAAGGGAGCGATGCTGCTGTGCCGGGGAAAGCGGTTTTCCAGCAGGCTGGCTGTGGCCTGCTCTATCAGCCGGTCCCAGGCCATAAATGATCCCTGTTCAAGCTGGAATACCTCTTCCCGGCGGCCGTCGATAATCCTGCCTTCGTAGTAGGAGCGGCGGAAGAGCCGGCGCACATCGGGCCAGCTTTCCTGCAGCTGATCGCGGAGCTTTTCCTGTACTTCCCGCCCGGTGGGGGAGTCGTCATCGCCGTATTCATCGAGCAGAAGCAGGCGGGAGAGCACTTCCTCCAGAAATTCGCGCTCTTCCAGCTCCTCCGGCAGCCAGAACATAAAACACGGAGCCTGTTCCGGCCCCAGTTCCGGCAGCAGAACTTCCTGCAGGTGGCGGCGCTGCTCCTCGACATCGTGGGCCTGGCCGATGATGAACATGAAATCCTCTTCCTTTTCCTGGAGGCGGCGGGCCGATTCTATGATATCCTCCAGACCGATTTCGGTCAGGGGCATAAAATAGATAAATCCGGAGCGCTCGGTATTCTGCCAGTTTACCGTCCGGCGGCTGCGGGGATTTTTGCTGAGACGGGCCAGCGGCAGCACCTTATCGTCGAGTTCACGGGCCGGACGGGTGAAGATGCGGCTGTCCTGCTCGAACAGATTGCTCTCGATATAATCCAGTCTTCTCTCTATAATGAGATTTACATCGGCCTCCAGGTCGATATAATAAATCCAGTCACCCTCATCGCTTTTCGTCTGGCTGTCTTTTTCCCCGGCCAGTCGCCGGTTGAGATAGGCACCCTGGCTGTAAAGACGCTCCAGGATGTCCTCCACATACTGATAGTTTACCCGGGGGTCGAGAGCGGTAACCCTTTCCAGCAGCATGTTGGCAATTTCAGCTGTGGTATAATCCTTATCCACCGGCGAAATCCGGAAGAGAATGAGCAACTTAATTATGCGCAGGCCGACTTCGGCTTCGTCCTTGCTCAAAAGAGAGTCGATCTCCTGCTCATAATACCTGTAGACCTTTTCGTAAAAGGGTGAGGTTTCCATCATCTCCCTTATCCGGGGCAGAAAGTGATCGAAGATGTGCTCGGGGGTCAGAAGCTCTCCGGCCGGTCTTTTCATCCGCCCTGATATGTCCCGTGAGCTGTCACCCCGCAGCTGATAGTGAACAAAATCGACGATGCCCCGGTGCTGGGAGAAGAGGGGCTTGAGGTTATCCAGCAGTTCGACTGTGGCCGGATGGACGGGATAGAGATCGATGAACTGCTCCCGCCTCACGGGCAGGCCCGAAAAGGCGCCGCTGTAATACTCATAGATATTCTCGATCTCCTCCCGGGCACCTTCCTTTAACTCCAGCAGGCGCGAGCCGATTATCTCTTTGATGTGGGCTCCGGTCAGCCGCCAGCGGGAGGGAAAACGGTCCTTTATTTTGTTGAAAGCCTCGGGAGTCGTTTCGCCTGTCTTTTCTATCTCCTCCTGCAGTGTGGCCACAACCCAGCAGGGCTGATCGGCCGTGAACTCGCCCAGAAACTGCAGAAAACGAATATCTTCGTTGAAGCGGCGGCCGTCCGGTTTGGAGCGCAGAAATTCGGAGAGTTCATCGATCAGGATGGCGGCTCCCTGCCGGGCCTCCCCGCTTATAATCTCCTTCAGCTGCTGGAATATATCGCGGCGATCAAAATTAAAGCGGTAGGGGAGATTGAGCCTGTCCAGCAGTCTTTCCACCAAAAAGAGATTGCCGGGCTGGAAAAGCTCCTCTGCAGTGAGATCCTGTTCTCGCAGAAAGCTCTTCAGCTGTTTGGGGTGTTCCTCCGGCACCATCTCACCCATGCGCTCTATAAATTCAGCCTCTCCGGAAAATGTGAAATCTCCTCCGTCAATATCCGGGCTCTCACGGCAGACCGCGGCCAGCTCCGACATGACTATATCCTCGAGATATTCCTTGTTGCTGTGCTCGACCAGAGAAATATTTATGACCAGATAATCGCCGGTCTCGACACCATCTGCGGCAGCGGCCAGGCGGCTTCCGGGGCCGGCCTGTGCCAAAATGGGCTCCCAGGCCTCAGCAAAGTCCAGCAGAAGGCTCATGACACTCAAAAGGTGCGATTTACCCGAGCCAAAATTGCCTTCGATGAAATACCCTCCCCCCATTTCCCTGCTCACATCGCCGAAAAAAGCGGTCAAAATTTTTCCCACCTCAGCGGTGAGCAGGAAGCTGTCGGTCAGGAACTGACGCAGCTCAGGATCATCACGATCGGAGAGCTGGACTACAGTTTTCACCTCGGGCACATTCACCAGATCTTCAATTTTCAGCCCGGAAAGAAGCTGCTCACTCATCTTCTGCCTCCTCCTTTTTCTCTTCATCGGCCCTGTTCAATTTCTTTATCATGCCGTAGAGATTTTCAAAGCCGGGATTATCCCTGATGATCTCCTGAAAATAATCGCCGCCTTCCTCATAGAGCTCCAGGCTCTGGAATATCTTCATCAGCATAGAGCGGGTGTAATAATCACCGGGATCCTGGCGGAAGGCCTCTTTGAGATGGGGAAGGGCATCACCGTAACGGCCATCTTTATACAGACACTGGCCCAGCCGCTGGCGGGTATAGTGATTGTCCGGTTCGAGCTCGAGCGAACGGCGGTAGGCCTCGGCCGCTCCGCTTAAATCCTCCATCTCCTCGCGCAACTCGCCCAGCAGCGCCTGCAGATGAGGATTCTGGCTGTGCTTTTTGACCCGCAGCAGATTTTCCAGCTCTTCCACCGCCTTAGCTGGTTTTTTATCCTTGAGCTTCAATTTAATCTGCTCTTTAAAGGCAAACTGATCATCCGGGCTTTCCTCCAGATGCTGCCGGTAAAACTTTTCAGCCCTATCATCATCGCCCAGCTTTTCGTACAGGGAGGCGGCCAGCTTCTGCAGATATTCATGGTCCGGCTCCTTTTCCAGCCAGGTCTCCAGCAGCTCCTGAGCCTTCTCAAATCTTTCCAGCTTCATCAGCGTGCGGATAAGCCGCTGGGCGGAATAGACGTTATCCTGGTTTCTGTGAGCTGCCCGGAAGTGCTCATGGGCTTCCTCATAATTACGCTTGCTGTAGGCGATATTGCCCAGCACCATCAGAGCCCGGCCGCTGTCGGGCTCTTCCGCCAGAATATCCCTGGCCAGTTTTTCAGCTCGATTGAGCTGGCGCTGCCTGTAGAGCAGATCGGCCAGACTGGCCCGCAGGAAGTTATTGGCAGGGTATCTCTCCAGACCCTCTTCCAGCTCCCGCCGGGCTCTGTCCAGGTCATCATTGCGCTTCAGCTTCACAGCTTTTCTTACTATTTTTTGCACCTGCTCGAATTCGCTCTCACTCACAGCTATCACCCTCTGCCATATCCTCTATAATTCTACTTAAAGCTTCACCTGGCCTTTACCTGCCTGGAAGTTTATTTTTTAACCTGAAAAAATTAATAGTTCGAGAATTTCGCTTAAAATCAGTTTAAATCATATAATGATGACATGAACCCATAGAAGTGTTATTATATTTATAAATCTAAAATAGTGGTTACATGTCTTCGCGAAGTTAAATGCTCAGAAACTTACAGATTACATTATTGAGGGGAAATAAAAATGAGAATAAAACATAAGAAAATTTTTCTGGCAGTGATCATTTCGATGTTCTGCTTATCTGCGTTTGTAGCTCAGGGGGGTGGCAGTGAAGCTGCGGACGAAGGGCGCAGAGAAAAATTTGAGGAAAGAATAGAAGCTCTGGTTGATTTTTACGATATACCGGGCGCAGCTGTTGTATTGATCGAGGGTAATGAGAGTGGGTGGTCAGGCTATTATGGCAGTGCGGATCTGCAAAAGGATATTCCGGTGACAGAGGACACGCTGTTCAGAGCGGAATCGATCACCAAATCGCTTACCGCCAGACTGGTGCTGGAAATGACGGAGCAGGGGCTGATCTCTTTCGATGAGCCCATAGAGAAGTATATCAGCCGCTGGGAGATTCCCGAATCTAAATATGATCGGGAGGGGGTAACAGTCAGAAGACTGCTGAACCACAGCTCGGGCCTGACGGGAGGCGCTGATTATACCCACCCCGGTGAGGAAGTATATCCACTGGAGGAGATTCTGGCAGGTGAGCACGGTCTGCACAGAGCCGAACCTGTCAGGGAACCCGGCACTGATTTTGAATATTCCAATCAGGGGTTTATCCTGCTGGAGATGATGATTGCAGAGGTGACCGGCCGCGGCTTTGAGAATTATTTCAGGGAGAAAATTCTGGAACCGGCGGGAGCTGAGGGGTATTTCACAGTGGATGAAGATGTTAAATCCAGACTGGCAACCAGCTATTATGCCGATGGAGAACCTGTCCC
>CAYXAK010000057.1:0-3157 GCA_964462585.1 uncultured Halanaerobiaceae bacterium | reverse complement strand
AAGATGTTAAATCCAGACTGGCAACCAGCTATTATGCCGATGGAGAACCTGTCCCTCATTATGTTGATAATTTTAAGGCGGCGGGAGGTCTGCTCATCAGCGCAGAAGATCTGGCCAGTTTAATAGCAGCAGGCAGCAGCCCGGAATTATACAGCTCCGGGGTGAAAGCAGACGGTTTTCATGGTCTTGGTGCAGATATATCCGCTAAAGGGCATTTTATTGACCGTCATGAAAGGCAGGAGGCGGTCTTTCACGGCGGGGAGGGTACCGGCTCACTGGGCATGTATTATACCTTCCCGGAAGAGGGAGAGGGTATTGTCATACTCACCAACAGCAAGGGCAGCTGGCCCTTTCTCTTTGAAGGCCTTGGTATATGGAGTGAATTTAAGGGGCTCCCTCAACCGGAGATGACGGGTAAATTTTCCACAATCACCTTCGGGCTCAATATTATGCTTGCCGGTCTGCTCGTTGCCGGTTTTATCAGGCTGATATTGCTTATTAGAGATATCCGGAGAGATAAAAAACAATTTGATTTCAGGTCGGTTTACAGCAAAAAGAGCCTGTTTTATCTCCTGGCAGCAGTTCTTCTCATATTGCTCTGGTGGTTTCTGGGAGAGGTGCTGGTTTCCAATCTGCTGCCGGTAAGATACGACAGGCTCGGATTGGGACTGGCCTTTTTCTGCCTGACACTGGTTTTCTCGTCTTTTACTGCCGGACAGGGATAGCAATCTCAATGCTTTCATAGAAAGTGGTTCAAGTTTTAATTTCCTTAATGTTTCAGTCTGACTCAGATACTGTCATCAGTTCGCGGCTTATTTCTGCTATGAGACCGGGTTTATCCAGGTGCACATAGTGTTCAGCATCTAAAATATAATATTCTCCCCCGGTATAATCTGAGTAATCACTTATTATATCCTGCCAATCACTCTCTCCTTCGCCTGAGATAAAAGCGTGGAAGGGGGTAGCGGGTTTTCCCTGCTCCTGAACCAGCTGAGCATTGGCAGATATTGCATCTGCTTCATCCCGCATATTTGAGGTGTTGGTTCGGCGGAAGAAAAGAGAACAGGCAATTTCAGTTTCTTCTTCTGTCAGATGCCCTTTTTCTATAGCTCGAAAATTATTGCGGCAGACATCTGGCTGCTGACGCATTAGACCTGTACGGGCCAGCAGTGTGATGACGGGGGAAAGAGAGGGGCTTTCTTCAGACTGCAGGTGATATTCAGGTATAAGAGGATCGAGACCGATAATCGCACTTATTTCTTCCGGGTAGAGGTTGGCCCAGTAAATTGCCTCCATACCGGCCAGTGAATGGGGGAATAAAAAATAGGGCGGATTTTCACCTGCCCCCGCTAGTGCGGTGCGGGTTTCTTCCAGCACGGTATCGATATCCCTGGAGCTGGAGGTGATATCACTCCAGCCATAACCAGCCCTTTCAACCACTGCGATGCGGTAATCATCGGATAGCTGGCTGTAAAGAGCCTGAAAATCGTAAACCGGAGAGCTGGTCCCGAGACCGGACATGAAAACCAGGGTTTTATCTCCTTCACCCGCGGTGAAAACATGCAGCTCATCACCATCATCATTAACTTCCACAAGTGTGCCCGGAGCCGGATACTTTTCCTTTTCCTCTGCAACCATGTTTCTGTGCTCAAAATAGCTGCTCACCACAATAAAAGTTATGACAGCAATCAGCAGAATAAATACAACCAGAAGTGCTCTCTTAAGAATTTTCTTCATGGGTTTCTTCCTTTCCTGTTTTTCCATTTTTAAGAACACATTTTTCGCTAAAGCCTGTCTCTAAATCGGCCAATATAAAGTATAAATTAATATTATCACAGGTACAGAAGGATTTAAAAGCCTGATTTAATATGTTCGAGCAAAAAATCGGCTATCAGGAAGGATTTGAAATTATCACCTGCAATTATATAAAAGAGCAATATCGACGCTTTAAAAATTATGGATATTACCCCCCTCGTGATCGAAGAGGGGGTATATATTTTGCGGCAAAGGAGATCACAAAATGGACAATAATAGTCGCGCTATTATGATTGCTGCTCCGGAAAGTGGAGCGGGTAAGACCTCGATCAGTCTGGGTTTGATGGCGGCATTTAAAGGTGAGGGTTGGGCTGTACAGCCTTTCAAAGTGGGGCCGGATTACATAGACCCGGGTTTTCACCGGCATGTCTGTAGTCGGCTTTCTCACAATCTCGACAGCTGGCTTATTTCTCCATCTTATTTAAGATATCTCTGGTCTCACAAAATTAGAGATGCTGACAGTGCCATCGTTGAAGGCGTGATGGTACTTTATGATGGTGCAGGTCCTGATACAAACAGGGGGAGTTCTGCGGAAATAGCGGAAATGCTGGATATTCCGGTTCTGCTGGCCATAGACGCCGGGGGTATGGCCCGCAGTGCTGCCGCCCTGGTCTCAGGTTACAGCCAGTTCTGCAGAGATATCAATCTGGCGGGTGTTATCGCCAACCGTGTTGGCAGCAGAGGACATTATGAACTTGTAGCTGAAGCCGTGGAAAAGGAGACAGGTATCCCCTGTGTGGGGTATCTTCCCCGCGATTTGCCGGTTGATATACCTGAAAGGCATCTGGGGCTGGTTCCGGCCGCTGAGATTGAGAGGCTGGAGGAGAGCCTGGACCGCCTCGGCCGTGAGGTCAGTGAAAAGTTCCAGCTCAACAAAATAATGCAGCTGTCAGAAGAGGCTGGACTATCAACCACAGATGATATTCGGGAACAGGATAAAGAAAAACCGGCAGCTGAGGTGCGCGAGGAACTGAAATTTCTCTCATCTTCACGGTCCTCTCAGTCCCGAAGTGAAAGTACTGCCGGTAAGCCCGGCCGCGGCCTGAGAATAGGAGTGGCCCGGGATGAAGCCTTCAGCTTCCATTATCAGGCCAATCTGGACCTGCTGATAGAGCTGGGCTGTGAGCTGATAGAATTTAGCCCTCTTGCTGATAAAAAGCTGGAGACAGATTTGGATGGCATCTATCTGGCCGGAGGTTTTCCCGAGGTATTTGTCGAAGAACTGTCGGCGAACAAAAGCTTCCGCCGCCACCTCACAGAGGAGCTAAACAGCGGTCTGGTCTGTTTTGCCGAATGCGGCGGTTTCATGTATCTTCTGGCGGAAATTTGTTCGGAAGCGGGT
>CAYXAK010000056.1:0-12128 GCA_964462585.1 uncultured Halanaerobiaceae bacterium | reverse complement strand
CTGTATCAGCTTCAAGCTCCAGAAGCTTCTTGATGGCCTGGGAAGCTCTACCCTTGGCTTTTGTCTCCAGAAATCTTCCCAGCAGATGGAAGGCCATGATACCGGCTGCCAGCCCGAAAAATCTGTCGACATCGAATAGAAAAGCTGAAAGACCGTAACCATAGGCAGCAAATGTACCCATGGTTATAAGGACATCCATATTGGCCCCACCGTGGCGCACGGAGTTAATCGCACCTTTATGAGTTTCATAACCGAGTATGAAGACAACGGGAAAGGCAAGTGCAGCCTCTATCAGTCCCTGATAATTTTCATCTATTGGCAGTGTAATTCCAAATATAGAGCCGAACATCAGAATAAATACAGGTATGGTAAAGGCAAAGGCATAAATCAGCTTGCGCCTGGATTTTTTCATCTCTTCTTCTTCTCTGGTTGTTTTATCCTTGCCCTCTTCCTGGCCGCTCAAGTCGACTTCATAGCCGGCCTCTTCTACGGCCCTGATGAAGTTGCGCTCATCCACAATATTGGCCAGATATTCAATGGTGGCTTTTTCTGTAGCGAGATTTACATTGACCTCTAAGACACCTTCCAGACCGGCCAGCTTCTCCTCCACAGCCTGAGCACATGATGCGCAGGTCATTCCACTTATCGGCAGCTCCTCTTTCTCTTTGTGGATGCTGTATCCGCTCTGTTCTACCAGCTCTTCCAGAGTCCTATAATCTATTTTAGCAGGGTCATATTTCACCGTGCCCTTTTCATTATTGATATTCACACTGGCTTCAGCAATACCCTCTGCACTGGCAAGTGTCTTCTCCACCTGCTGGGCACAGGACGCGCAGGTCATTCCCTCCACTGAAAATGTTATATTCCTCAATTCTTTCTCATTGCTCATGCCTATTGCACCTCCAATGCATACCCCCTAGGGGTTTTATATTCTACTCCAATTATAGTTTATTTGAGCGGACTTGTCAAGTTTTTGGGCGGGGTGTTTTGGGAAATGACTGAAATTTCATCTTCTCCCCATCGCCAGCCCGGAGATAATAGCGGTTACCGGAATAGCTATAACAAGTCCCAGAGTTCCGGCAATACCGCTGATTATCTCCGTGGCCAGAAAGTCCATATTGATGATTCTCAACCAGGACATCTCCTGCGCCATCAGCAGAAGCAGCAGCGGTACTGCACCACCTACATAGGCTAAAATAAGTGTGTTTGCCATTGTTCCCATTATATCTCTGCCCACTGCCAGGGCATGTCTGATTAATTTAGAAGAGCTGATTTCGGGCGAGGCCTGCTTGAGCTGATAGGCGCTGGAGGCCACCGACATACCCACATCAGTTACCGCCCCCAGGGAGCCGATTATGATTCCGGCGAAAAGCAGACCGCGGATATCTATAGTCTCAGCCCCAAAGGCCAGCATCTGAGCTTCCTGGGTGCCCAGTCCGGTCAGCACCGCTGCGCTGCCAGCATAATAGGCTAAAATGCCTGCCACCCCTACACCGACACCTGTACCCCCTATCGCCGCGGCAGTTTTGCTGTTTAACCCGCCAATTACCAGCAGAATAAGACAAATTATTATAATAGCATTTAAGGTGGCCACAGGTATGGGCGAATAACCCTGTAAAAGCAGGGGAAGCATGATCTGAACTATAACATAACCGGTGATAAATAGAGTAATTATTGTTTTAAAACCTTTAATTCCTCCGATTATGATCATAGCTGCTCCCAGTAATATGGCTGCCCGAAGAATTACACCATCCCGGCCTATGTCCTGCAGATGAAACTGGCGTTCTCCTCTTTCTACAAAAGAAACCAGTACTATATCCATATCCTCTTCCAGTATTATATCCAGAAATCTATTTCCTTCCTCAAACTCATTCTCGATCTCTGTCTTTTCCCCCTGATAGGGACCGTCTGTAACCTCAACTTCCGCCTGCTGTCTGTATCCGCGATCCGTCTCCAGGGTTTCTACATCCAGCACTCTTCCCCGATAATAATCCTCTTCTCCGCCCTGGAATTCAGAGGTTATAGGACGCTCATCTGTCATTAAACCGGCAGCAGCCGTCAATATGATCAATATTGCTCCCACAAGAAACCATTTCTTCACAGATATTCTGGACAGCATATACAAATTGCCACTCCCTTTTAATATGTAAATTTTATCGATGGAGATATAATAGCCGCAGTTAATTTACTGGTACCGGGTATGTGTATTGCTCTGTGCTTAATTATATAAAAGCTGGCGCTTAAAGTCAAAAGTGATTGACAGCTAATACTCTCTAAATTATATATTAACACAAAAAAATCCCCCCGGCTGAACCGGGGGTATGATTTCAGACTAATATTTTATTTTCGGGATTTCACCTCTAAATTATAACCAGCAGCCTGGATTTCAACTTGCAGCCGATTATCTTTCGATGATGCTGATCCGTTCTTCAGCCAGTTCCTCGCCAAATTCCTCGATATCTTCTACATATTCCATGAGAATCTCAACTTCAATGAGATCGGTGGTGGAGGTATCGAGGGGAGAAACGTCCTCACTGTAAAACTGATATACGTAGCTGTTGAAAGCGGCGGTATATTCAGCTTCCGGATCAATTCGATCCCCATCGACATATACCTCTGTAGCAGCGATCTCGCCGTCCTCTCTAATTATCTCATAGGTGAAACCGGAGGCCTGTGTGGCAGCGCCATCATACCATTCGTTCTGATTTTGCAGCATCTTTTCGAACATCTCACCTGTAACTGTGGCTATTACGACATTGTTATCATAGGCAAAGCTGTCATAGAATACATTCTGGAGAGCCTCTTCATAGACAGGACCTGCCTCGAATTCAGCACCATCTGCCAGCTGATCGGAGGGATAGGTGCCAAAATCAACGTCGAGTACAGACCGCACGGCATCTGCCTTGAGATTTCCGGCAGTTACAGATCCATCTTCTTTGCCAACGGTGGAAAGCGGAACCTGGGTGCGTGATATCTCAGTACCTTCGCCCCCGGGAACTGAGGTGGTGGAAATTCTGTCCACACCTTTATAATCCTCGAGATCTCCAGGTTCGAGATCTTCTTCGATATATTCGATTATAACATCGTTGGTGCGGCGATAGGTATTTACTCCCTCATCACGGGCCGAAAATTCATAGGTGCTGGCCACGTAATCGCTGAGTGCCACCTCGTAGACTTCATCTTCATCCAGAGAAGTTCCATCGGGATAGCTGAGCTCAATATCCTCAACGGCACCTATATCATTGACCTTTACATCGTAATGCAGTCCACCGGCCTGCAGATCTATGGAATAACGGCGCTCATAGGAGAACTGCAGCAGAGATCTGATATCCTCGGCGGTCATCTCATAAACAACAACATCATTGCCAAAAGGTTCAAGTTCAAATATCGTGCCAACAGTTATATCGCCGCCGATCTCGCTCACCCTTATTCCGCCATTATTCTGGAAGGCAAAATCGGCATCCACACGGTGGCGGGCGGCATCTGTCATAAGACTGCCCAGCTCCATATTGCCGCTGAGCTGGCCCTCGACATAGCCTATCTCCCGGGCGAAGATCTCCTCAACCTGTCCTTCGTAATATTCTATCTCCGCGGTAACCTCTTCATCACGATCTTCAATATCTTCTATATCTATAAGCCTTCCTTCACGGGATACGATATTTCCTTCGTCATCCAGCCCCACTTCTATTTTGCCCAGATAATTTGTGTCGGCACCAGCCTGGGCTACCAGAACATCGTTGACAACCGGAGGATTTTCCACAACTGAATGTGAATGACCTCCTATGATGAGATCCAGCTCGGGCATCTCTTCCGCCAGATCCTGATCCCAGGAATGTCCCATATGGGTTAAGCCCAGAAAGACACTGGATTCGTCGGCAAGATAATCATACTCCAGAGCGGTTTCCACGGGATCGAAAAACTCTATTCCACCCAGGTTGCCGGGATGTGTGGCGGGAATACCATCGGCGCCCACTTCCACCAGACCCAGCACGGCTATACTGTTACCCTGTTCTGTTTCCAGGAAAATATAGGGTTCGGGCTGGGCCAGTATATCAGTTTCTGAGGTGTCAAAATTGGCCAGAATGGCCGGAAATTCTGCCTGATCTATCCTGTCCTGCAGCACTTCCTGGCCATAGTCAAATTCATGGTTGCCGAGCACGAGAGCATCATAACCGGCCATATTCATAAGACCTATAATGGGCTTGCCCCTTAAATTTTCCCCATCTATGACATACTCATCCACTACGGGATTGCCGCTAAATATATCACCACCGCTAACGAGAAAAACATTTTCATATTCTTCCTGAAGCTGCTGGTTATACCAGGCAATCCTGTCGAAATTTTCAATTACACCGTGCTCATCGTTGGTATGCAGAAAGATGATCTCTTCCGCCACATCCTCTGCCACTACCGCTCCAGGTACCAGCGTCAGGACCAGCAGAGCAGCCAGAAACATGGAAGTTATGCCTAATTTTTTCTTCAACTTTATCCCTCCAGCAGTTTTGGGTTATGGTCTGTATTTTGTGATGAGCAGGGGCCGGCTCTTTCCGGCAGCCGGCCCCTGTGTTATGACTGTTTTTGTATTTTAACGTGGCAGTTCATCCAGCCTGATCTCGTAGATTCCCCAGCCATCTTCATCCACTTCGAGCTTTTCAATGCCGGGAATATCATATTTTTCAACATAATCGACTGCATCTGGATGTGACCTGTAGAGCACTGTTCCTTCAGCTTCCACAGGGGTTATGCCCCAGTTGAAACTGGGTTCGGGATTGACAGTGCCCATCTCCTGCACATAATGGATTATCTGTTCTCTGTTCACATCTGCAGTATCCAGTATTATATTTTCTTCCACCATATGGGGAAAGTCTCCGCCGCCGCCTGCTCTGTAGTCATTGGTGATGACGATAAAGGTGTCATCTGCAGTGACCTCTTCACCTTCATAATAGGCGGAAATGACTTTTTCATCATCAGGTCTGGTTACATCAATTTCATATTCGATGCCTTCTATCACATCGTAGTTAAAGGCTGGTTCACCATAATTGATCAGATGCTGTTCATCATCACAGTCGGGATCTATAGTCTCGAAGTTTCTGCTCACCGAGCTCTCAAGCCAGTCAATCACCTGCTCACCATCGAGTTTCATGGCTCTGACCTGATTGTCATAGAGGTAAATGTCAGTTACATCCCCGACGGTGATACCCTCTGTGACAGAGGTGAAATAAGAAGGACCTTCCCGTCCGGCCACAAAGGGTGCGGCAGCTGAAAGCAGTGGATAATCTTCATATTCACTGCCCTCAAAGTGAGCTTCGGCATACCAGAGCTGAGCTTCGTTGACAATCTGGGTGACTGCTGAATCAATTACCCGGGCGAAATAAGAGGTGATATCCCTCTCGGTCTCTCCCAGAGGCGTGCGCACATACTCCACTGTTTTTTCGTGAATATCAGCTGCTATATCCTCGATCATGGGATGAGATTCTACCGTCTCATCTACGGGTTCATTTCTAACATCATGACCGACGACATCCCATTCTCCATCATCGTGCACCAAATTCAGCTCTATAATACCCAGATTTCTACCCCATGAACCGGGCATAACGGTGGGAACACCGTAGATTGTTCTCTCGTCCAGATCGACACCGGCCATATCCTCATAAGCTTCTCCAGGAAAGACTTCGTGCTGATGGCCGGTTATCATGGCATCGACTCCTTCGAGCTGGGCCAGATAATAGCCCGCATTCTCCCGGGCAGCATAGGAACCCAGTGGAGAGTCATCTATGCCTGTATGAGCGTTTATAATAACTATATCGGTCTTCGCTTCCAGTTCGGGCAGATAAGTCATGGCCTGAGGAATTATATCTTTAGCCACAACTTCTCCTCTCAGATGGGCTGCACCCCAGTCCATTATCTGAGGGGGAACGAAGCTTATGACTCCAATTTCAAGAAGTTCTCCTCCTACTTCTCTTTCCAGAATGGTATATGGTTCGGTATAGGACTGATCGGGATCTTCGGCCAGCATCATATTGGCCGTAAGCCAGGGAAAATCAGAGCCTTCGATGGCCAGATCTAAAAACCAGAGCCCATAATCCTGCACCTCATGATTGCCTATGGCAGCAGCGTCATAACCTGCCGCATTCATGGCTTCTATTATGGCCTGGGTTTCTCCCTCTTCCAGCGGTTCAACCTGAGATTCATGGACACCTATCAGACTGCCCTGAATGGCATCTCCAGCATCGAGAAGAACTGTATTCTCGTACTTTTCTCTGGCCTCTTCGATCAGGGTGTAAGTTTTGGAAAATCCGTAATCATCCACCTCGGTATCGTTCATATAATCATAGGGAACAATATACTGGTGAAGATCGGTTGTGGCCAGAATACCCAGTGTGTATTCCTCTTCGGCCACAGCTGTTCCTGCCAGCATTCCCACAGCCACAACAGCAATAATAACTGTCAGTGCAGCAGGTTTCAGCATAGATCTGTTAAAACCATTAAGCTTCATTAAAATTCCCCCCGGTCATCAATTTTGTTTTAAATTTCACAAATACAGGAACAGTACTTAAATCAGCTCTGATTTCAGAAAATAAGTTCATTTTCCCTCCTCATAAATTTTTTTAGTTCAAAGCCGCATTATTATAATATCAAAGCGAAAAAATCTTTTCAATATTTTTCGCAGCTATTTCCACTATATTTCAGCATTTCATCCCACTCTTCGTTGGCCAGTCTCATGTAATCCCCGTCATCGATTAGATCTTCATGGAGCCTCTGAACCAATTCCCCGGAGACTTCTCCCTCTTCTACCATCTCTCTGCCGGCCTCCTGCAGGGATATTGTAAAGTCATCAATTTTCTGCAAACTGTAATCCGGGATGCTCTCCCGGGATGAACTCAAAACCTCACCACTGTTTCTATAAATCTCCAGCACTGGCTCTTTATAGTCCATGAGCATCTTCAGAAGCTCAAAATTATCCGGCCCGGGAAACCCCGAGTTGGCTATGAAAAATTCCCGGGGAAACTTCTGTACCCTGCCTTCATGATAAAATGTGCCATCTTCATTTTTGTGGATATGGGGAGTTGCCAGGGGAAGAAAACGGTCGACAAAATTCTTAAGCAGGCCGGTCATGAACAGATTATAGACAGGTGTTGCCATACCAGCATAATCTGCTTCCAGATAGAGTTTGAGAAGTTCAGACATCTCATCTTCTATTACACATTCACCCGGAGTCACCTGCCAGCAGTAAAAACAGCCCCGGCATTGTTTGACATCTCTATCCACGAGAAAGATCTCCTCTGTCTCAGCTCCAGCCTCTCTGGCCCCTTCCAGCAGCGAGGCAAAGATGATATGGGAGTTGCTCTCTCTGCCCCGGGGACTGCCATTAAAAGCTATAACTTTCATAAAAATCTCCTCCAGTTTTGTTATAATTGCAGCAAATTCATATAGTAAAGAACCCAGACAAAGCCCGCTCCTGTTAGAGCATAAATGCTGTAGCTTATACGTCTGTATAAACTCCAGTATTTTTTCCACCAGCTCTGCAGGGCAAAGATTATCGCCGCTGCAATGAGTCCTGCTATAAGATAGGGCAGGTAGAATAACATATATGCAGGAGTGGAAATGATATTGAACATGATATCAGGCACACCATAGGCAGGATCTATGCTTGTAAAAACACCGATCATACCGACAACGAAAACTATTACGGTGATACTTGTAAGAACCATGATGAGAGAGGCAACTCTGGCTTCACCTTTACCGGCTCCTTCTACCATGTATTCCCCCAGAAATTTTCTCACCAGAAATCTTCTGATGCGGTTAATTATTGTTCCAGCTGAAAGCAGCAGCATTAATCCTGTCAGGCCTATCAGCAGCAGTGTGGACTCATACCATTCCACTCTCTGATAGACTCCCGGCCCTCCCGTCGCCAGCAGAGTTCGATCTTCAGGATTATCGATAAAAGCCACCCTGTCCACCAGCATGCTTCCGTGGCTGTAAATATTCTCGTAGAGGCCGGGCTCCACTTCCTGCATTCTGTAGCCATCTCCTCTGAAGCTCAACATTAGATATCCCTCTTCATTTATATCCACGCTGGTTCTCTGTATAATGCCCAGCAGCTTTTCTTCTCCGGTGAAACTGCTGCGTGTGGGATGGTATTCCCCCACAAGTGCCTCTGTTCTGGTCCGGGCCTCGTCGGAAACGGCCATCTCTGTGACCGGCCCTTCAAGCTCGGGAAAATACCGGTCCATAAAACTCTGGAACAGCCGGGTCATCTCCAGCCCCGTACCTCCGCTGTAAGAAACAAACAGACCTGTATCATGTTCGGGCAGAAGATACATGCCGCTAAAAAAGAGTGTGGTGGCTCCGGTGTGCGCAATAATCTCTTCCCCATTTATATTCTGGCGGGCAAAGCCCAGGGCCATACCCTCTATATCCTGGTGGTGAGTGAAATGATAACCGTGCATCTCACTGGCCGTTTCTTCCTGCAGTATCCTCTCATCCTGAAAGCCTCCCAGCTCAAGATGAGCCAGCATAAATGCAGCCATATCCTCTGCTGTGGTGCTCAGAGCTCCGGCGGCATTATTGGACATATATTCAAATTCACCCCGATGGTATTTTCCCCCGGAATATTTATAGGCTCCGGCCAGATCATCGGCCATATGATCGGGCAGGGGCTGGCGAAAAGTGCTCCGCTCCATATCCAGGGGCTGAAAGATATGCTCATCGACATAATCCGCAAAGTCCTGACCGGTGATCTTCTCAACAACATACCCGGCCAGACCTGTGGCATAATTGGAATAGGCCATAATCTCTCCGGCCGGAAAGACTCTTGCCGGTAGATAGGTGCGAAGATAATCTTCCAGTGAGGTCATTTCATCCTCCGCCAGGACAAAAAGTCCCTCCCCTACATCCTCAAATCCCGGCGTGTGTGTCATGATATTCCTCATAGTAATGGGCTCATCTCCCGGAATGGTGAAATCCAGATAGGAGTTAATATCTTCATCCAGGTCAAGCTCCCCTCTTTCTGCCAGCTGCATAACAGCTGTCCAGGTGACAAGCTTGGAGACCGACCCGGGCCGAAAGAGAGTTGTCTCCGGTACCACGGGCATATCTCCTTCCAGATCGGAAAAGCCATATCCCCTGGAGAATACCATTTCCCCGTCGCTGACGACCGAAACTACAGCCCCGGGAATTCTATGCTCATTAATCTGCCCTCCAATGACTCCATCCATAAATGCTTCCAGCTCAGCAGTTTCAAAATTCACCTCTTCTGCCAGAACTTGCTCTCCGGACCAGGTTGAAAGCAGGACAGGCAAAATAAGGACCAATATCAGCTTCAGCTTCAAATAAACCAGCCCCTCTCGATAATTTAACCCTTCTTCACTACTTTTAATCCCTCATAAATTCAATCATACTATCTGTCAGGAACACATCCAGACCTGCCTTTAGACTATTGATCTCTCCGTGTAGATTCGTCTCAAGCGAGAAGGCCATCTGCATGGGGCCCATTCTGTCCAGACTGCCCTTGAAAACATTGTAATGCCAGTGTTCCAGTTGAATTTCTGTCCCATGATAATCTGCCACCAGCATTTTATTTTCCTGTAGTTTCAGGTGGAAAGTACCGTAAAGAGGATGGGTATAACTGCCCGTCATTTCTTCCAGGGTATGAGAAGGTCGGGTGCCTTCTTTTCTGCGCTCAAGTGCCAGCACAGAAAATTCTTCCATTAAAGATTCCTCACCCATCAGTGCCAGATAATCCTCCTTCCAGTTTACCTCCTCCAAATCCAGCAGAAGGTCTACAGCTGTATTGGTTATTATCTGAGCCGCCGGACTTCCGTGCAGGTTGGCCAGCACAACTATACCCAGATCTTTTTCTGGAAACAGAGCAGCCGAAGCACTGTATCCAAAAGTAACTCCCCCGTGCTCTATTTTATATTCTCCTCTATAGGAGCTGGTAAACCATCCCGGGCCATAGCCCAGGTGTGAGGTGTAATCATCCGCTCCCCGACCGGAAATACTGATCACAGGTTCGCTGAGCTGTCGCAGTGAGCGGCTACTAATAAGCTGTTCATCATTAATTCGTCCGCCCTTGAGATATATCTGCAGCCATTTGGACATATCAACGATACTGGAATTTATAGAACCGGCTGGAGCGGATGCCCCCAGCTCCCAGAAATCAACCTCATCAGCATTCAGAAACCTATCATCGGCAAGATAGGGAAGTGCATAGTTTGCACTCTTTTTTAGTTCGGTCACATTCAGGTTTGAATGGTCCATTCCGGCCGGAGAAAATATTCTTTCTCGAACGGCCTCCTCCCAGGTCATCCCAGTCAGCTCTTCAATTAAAATGCCGGCCAGCACATAGTTATAATTGCTGTACTGATAAGAATTGCGAAAATCACCGGTGCGCTCCATATGCCTTATATTTGCCAGAATATCCTCTCTCGCCAGATCCTCATTGAATATCAGTGTAAAATCATAGCGTGGCAGACCGGCACGATGGCTCACGAGATCTCTGACTGATATCAGGTCGCTGACAGGATCATTATCCAGATTAAAATCAATATAATTTTTCACGGGATCGTCCCAGCTCAAAAGACCATCGTCGACCAGTATGGCCAGCAGCATCGTAGTAAAGGGCTTGGTTACTGATCCAATGCCGAAAAGTGTTTCCTCTGTAATAGGAGCAGTTTTATCCAGGTCAAGATATCCGGTTCCACCTGCAAATAATATTTCATCTCCCGTCACGATACCCACAGCCAGCCCGGGTGTATTCCAGTCCTGACGAACTGCCTCAATAAAATCTTCAAATCCATCCAGTGCTTCCACATTCAAGTCTGCAGCCCGCATACGATCCCGGGAAAGTTCAATGGGAAAAGTTAAGCCGGCCTGGGAAAAATCACCGGTCATCTTTCTCTTTCCTTCATCCAGATAGGCCTCAACCCGGGGATTACCGGGTATATTTTTCAGCTCAAAAAATATTTTATTATCTTCCACTTCCAGCTTTATTAATTCTATTCCAAAGGCATTTTGTGCCGGTATATCCATGCTGCCGGTAAGCTCTCCCTCCTTTTCTGTCAGCGTGACGATAACTCCCAGGGGACTGCCGGGAACTTCAACTCTTCCCTCCCATTCTCCCATAAACCTTCCCCCTGCCAGAGCTGGAGCTGCTGCAAAAGAAATAAATATAAATGCTGTCAGCAAAAATAAACCGGTTGTTTTTTTGAACACATTGATCATCCCTCTCCAAAAATAAAATTTTGAAAAATTACATTTTAGCTGCTGACCTGATATCTTTTAAACCTCCAGAGTTTTTATTATCTCTGCTATTAGTTCAATCACTTTTATGATTTTATCATGATCAATGACATCTATGGTGTCCTTTTCTGTATGGACAATTACCTCTATCAACTCCAGTAAGTTTTTTGAAGTAATGGCAACGGCGGGTATTCCATTCCTCACAAACAGCATGTGATCACCCATTCTCCAGGGCTCTATCAGATCGACTCCCTCCCTATTCGAAATCAGCTTTTCGATAAATAATTCTCTGCTTTTGCTCATCTTTAGAAAAGAAACTGCTGTTTTGCTGCCCTTTAATCCCACTCCATCGCAGTTTATCACCAGAAAAGGTTCCTCATTCCCGGTTATATATTCTTCCATGTACTTCAGCTGACCGGGAGTTGAATAATAGTCTTCACCATTTAATAGCAAAAGTTCCAGCGTGAAATCTATATTTTCACCTATTATAATAGAACTTAACAGCAGCAGTATAGCTACCCCTGTGCCATTATCCAGCGCCCCTGGAGTTCCATGTTTTGTATCCATATGAGCGGTAACAACTAATTTTCTCTTATAATCCGGATTAATTCGAGCAATCACATTTGCACCTGCTGCATTTTTTCTGGAAGTATCAATCTCAAGGCCTATTTTCCCCTGGCCTTTCAGCAATGCTTCCCCCTCTCCCCGAGAAATATATGCGCTGGGAATGATAAAATCCCCATCTTCAAAGATTGGAGTATCATCAGCAACCACTGTGATAATCGCTGAAGGTGCTTTCTCTTCCAGTAAACTAATTATTTTTTGATGTATTTTCGGATTATAAAACTTAAAATTTTTGGGCATCAGCTGTTCAACTGCCAACC
>CAYXAK010000055.1:0-12475 GCA_964462585.1 uncultured Halanaerobiaceae bacterium | reverse complement strand
TTGGCCCGGGCCACGACCTCCCGGGGACTGAATGGTTTTGTCACATAATCATCCGCACCCAGCTCCAGGCCCATGATCCGATCAGAATCTTTGGTCTTGGCACTTAAAATGATTATAGGTATTTGATTTGAAGGCCTCAACTCCTGACAGACCTCCCAGCCATCCATCTCAGGAAGCATGATATCGAGCACGATCAGATCGGGTTCAGATTCCTCGATTAACTTTAACCCGTCCTGCCCGGATGCGGCTGTGGAGACATCAAAATTCTCATATTCGAAGTACTCGGTTAAAATCTGCAGTATATGATCATCGTCATCAATAATTAGAACCTGATATTTTTGCATTTAATATCACCACCCTGAGATAACCCCGGCCAGCAAACCCAACCAGTGAATTGTTCTGTTCTCCTGTTTTTCACATTCTCTTACCACTATCATTATATAGTGTTTTTGCTCCTGTGACAAATTTATATCGAAAACCCCGGCAGTAAGCCGGGGTTTAGGGGTGAAAATCTTCAGTTCATCTTCAGCTATATTTATGCTCAAATTTTAATCCCGTGTTAAAATGGAGCAAAGCCCTGTTCATTCCACCAGTCTTCCTGCAGCATCTCGTATTGTTCCTCAAAATCCTTCAGATGGCCTCTTTCCCAGTCGGCCAGAACTTTAAATAATTCTTCCGCTTCCTGTGAGTCCGTCCTCTCAGCAGCCTCCTCATAAAAATCAACTGCATCTTTTTCCATCTTGACTCCTATGCCAAATACTGACATGGCCATAGAGCCCTTAAAGCGCGAAACATTATCCCAGGTGAAGATCGATGGCGTTTCGGGAGGGGATTCAAAAGAGAGATCGACATCCGCTTTGCCCGACTGTTTCTCATACAGTTCTCTTAACCAGTCCATATGCTTCTCCTCTTCCCGGGCCAGCTGTTTAAAAGCATCGCTCACATCTTCATCATCACTATTATCAGCGGCCAGCATATAGAATTCATAGCCTTCTTTCTCAATTGCCAGAGCTCTTTTAATAATATCCTTCTCCATATCATCCATATTATAGCCCTCCCCGTTTTGGGATATTTCAATTACGAAGGTAATTCTCAGGATTAACAGGTCTGCCGTTAACCCTGACCTCAAAATGAAGATGAGGACCGGTTGACCGCCCGGTATTCCCGGATCTGGCAATAATCTGACCTCTATTCACCCTCTGCCCCTGGCTTACCTGATAGGAATTTAGGTGAGCATAGAGTGTTCTCATGCCATCCTGATGTTCAACTATAACAGTGCGCCCGTATCCGCTTGAGTACCCGACATGAACAACTCTGCCTCCCCCGGCAGCTCTTACGGGGGTGCCTGTTGGTACAGCATAATCTATGCCATCGTGATGTGAACCCCAGCGCGGGCCAAATGGTGAGCTTACCCTGCCATCAACAGGCCTGATCAGCATCTGATTTAATCTATCCTGATAGCCAAATTCCGGTTCAGCCCCTGGTAGAATGAGAACATCGCCAGTATCAAGATCATCAGGGCCGGATAACTCGTTAGCTCGCATAACTTTAGCTCTGTCCAGATCATAGGTGCTGACAATCTCAGCCAGACTGTCGCCGGGGCCGATTTTATATTTTATACCTTTGACAGGCAGTATGGTTAATTCATCTCCTGGCATAATATTGTTCATGTTCTTGATATCATTGGCACCTATAAGTGTATCGATATTTATATCATATTTGCCTGCAATAGACCACAGATTTTCGCCCGGCTGTACCTCATGTGTCGTTATATTTTCCTGAATCGCGGTAGTTCTTTCTCCACGCCTGAGAGCCTCTACAAAACCCTTGCCTGTAATATCATCAATTCTATCCTCAAGCTCTTCCTCAAAATCAACTGTATAATCAGAACTTAAATGGGCTGAGCTGTTTATACTCTGAGGATGCCAGTCCAGATCTATATCTCCCAGCCTTAAGTTCTCATTCCTCAGCTCTCTTTGTGAAAATAATATGCTCTCAGTGCTACCTGTTATGTAAGATATGTATCGGCTGTTATTTAACCGGGCAAGCATCTCTGAACCGAAAAATGAAAAATTAAAACCATCGAAAATTTCTGCTGAAATATCCATCCTCACCTGTGGCCTTTCTCCCTCTGCTTCAATAAAATACGCTAAATCTGCAGGTGGGGGTCCGGTTCTGATAATAGCTGCCAGAAAAAACAGAACTATTATCAGTATCAGATGTTTTTTTGGCATAACAGAAAACACACTTCCCCTCGCTTTTTGTGTTAAAACCTGAATTTCTTCAGTGATGCAGATTAACAAAGTCTACCGCTGTTATTATTATAACTAAAGCCCAAAAAAATGTCCAGAAAAATATAAGTTTTGCTCCAATTTTAGTTAATTTTGCTTGATTAAGGTGTAACCCTCTTTTTCGACCCTCTCTGAGATTTTATCTTCAATATCAGCAACTTCCGCATGGATAATATCAGCCTCACCAGATTTATGGTCCACTTCCGCCCTATCGACTCCTTCTATACCCTCGATAGCCTTTTTTACGGTATTTGCACATCCACCACAGCTCATGCCCTCAATCTGAACTACGATTCTTTCGGACATCTTGATAACCTCCAGTTATAAATTTTTATCAAAAGGCTCAATCCATAAATCTATTCACAATATCGATCAATTCCGGCACAACTTCTTCGCTTTCTCCCTTTTCGATGGCATCACTGACACAGCCCTGGATGTGACGGTTTAGTACTTTCAAACCGGCATTCTTCAAAGCCCCTCTGGTGGCGGTGATCTGGGTGAGAATATCTATGCAGTATTTATCTTCCTCTATCATCTTTTTGATACCTCTCACCTGACCTTCTATCCTGCTCAAACGATTCAGGAGAGCCTTTTTGTCCTCCTCCTCCAGAGAGCTCATCTCGGCTCTATCTATTTCCGGCATTGTAATCCCTCCCATACCCACTCCGGGTATCTTTAAAATTAATATACCATTTTCCCTAAACTATGTCAAGGTATGGGCACTGTATTTTGCTTTCTGGCATACTTTTGCTATAATTAGGATAAGAAACTCACTGGAGGGATGCATATCATAAAAGAAAGAGTTTTTTCAACATCTGTTCCCAGCGAAAGGGTTTTACTGGTCGGCAACAGGAATAATTCTCTGGAGGAACTGGCAGAATTAACCCGAACGGCAGGCGGGGAAATTGCCGAAAAAATCACGCACAGCCCCGATAATATCGATCCTGCTTTCTATATTGGCAGAGGTAAACTCCAGGAGATAAAGGAGCTCAAAAACAGCAGCAGCATCAATCTGATCATAATCGATGGGGAGCTATCCCCGGCCCAGCATCGAAATCTGGAAGAAGAACTGGAAACCAGGGTCATTGATAGAACACAGCTAATACTCGATATCTTTTCCCTGCATGCCAGAACAAAGGAGAGCAAACTGCAGGTGGAGAAAGCTCAGCTGGAATATCTCTTCTCCCGCCTGACGGGAAAAGGCGAAGAAATGTCCAGGCTGGGTGCCGGTATAGGAACCAGAGGCCCCGGTGAGACAAAACTGGAAACCGATAGGCGCAGAATAAATGATCGCATACACAGGCTCAAAAAAGAGCTGGAAGAGATATCCCGCACCAGAGAAGTGCAACGTCAGGACCGTCAGGATCCCATCATAGCACTGGCCGGTTATACCAATGCTGGCAAATCAACACTTCTAAATCAGATAACAGATGAAGATAATATCGTGGCCGATCAATTATTTGCCACACTCGATTCCACACTGCACAGATTTTCTCTTCCCGGCGGCAAAAATGCCATAATCACAGATACAGTTGGTTTTATCCGCAATTTACCCCACCAGCTTATAGCCTCTTTTAGAGCCACACTGGAGGAGATCACCCGGGCTGATATAATTCTTCATGTAGTGGATGGCAGCAACCACAATCTGGATGAGAGGATAGATATAGTCGAGGACGTTCTGGAAGATCTGGAGGCCAATCCCCATGAAAAAATGCTCATAATAAACAAGATAGACCTATTGCCCCCGGAGAGAATTGAAAAGCTGAAGACCTGCTATCCCCGGGCGAGCTTGATATCAGCCAGAACCGGAGAATCAGTCGACAAACTCCTGCAGACAATAAATAGAAGCATCAATGAAAGGCTTACAAGTATATCCCTTATGCTGCCCTATGAGAATGCAGGTCTGATAGAGGAAATTCACAACAGAGGACAGGTAGAAGAAGAGGATTACTGTCAGAAGGGCATCTCAATTTCAGCTCTTGTTCCTGAAGATATTGCCAGCAGAGCCCGCAAACTCGATATTGCAAAGACGAAAGCCTCGCCCTAAAAACAGGCGAGGCTTTTCCATATTATTTAAACATCACAGCTCTTTATTTTTTATCTCTTCAGGAATACTGCTGATCTGTCACATGACAGGCAGACCAGTGTCCGTCTTCATATTCTTTGAACTCCGGTTCCACCTCACTGCAGATATCTATCTCCTCCGGACAGCGGGGATGGAAACGACAGCCTGATGGAGGATCAACGGGGCTGGGTACATCTCCCTCCAGAATGATCCTGTCTGTCTCATAATGGGGATCGGCCACAGGTATAGCCGAGAGCAGTGAGCGGCTGTAGGGATGGAGGGTATTCTCAAATAGCTCCCTTTCATCAGCCAGTTCAACTATCTTGCCCAGATACATAACAGCTATCCTGTCGCTGATATGCTGAACCACACTGAGATCGTGAGCGATAAAGAGATAGGTCAGATTAAACTCTTCCTGCAGCTCCTCCATGAGATTTATCACCTGAGCCTGTATCGAAACATCGAGGGCTGATACCGGCTCATCGGCAATGATCAGTTTGGGGTTTACGGCCAGAGCCCGGGCAACACCTATTCTCTGACGCTGGCCCCCGGAAAATTCATGGGGGTATCTCTTCATGTGATCGGGCAGAAGCCCAACTTCCTCCAGAAGCTCCTGCACCCTTTCTCTTCTTTCCTGTTTGCTGTCAACGAGATTGTGTATATCCAGAGGCTCTCCTATTATATCAGCGACCTTCATCCTGGGGTTGAGTGAAGCATAGGGATCCTGGAAGATAATCTGCATCTGCCGGCGCAGAGCTCTTAAGCTCTTCTTGTCCAGGTCCAGAATATTTTCTCCTTCAAAATATATCTCACCCTCGGTAGCCTCTAAAAGCCTCAGTATGGTCCTGCCCGTGGTGGATTTACCACAGCCTGACTCTCCCACAAGGCCCAGTGTTTCTCCTCTTTTTATGGAAAAACTAATATCATCAACAGCCTTAACATGTCCTACCGTCCGCCGCAGTATTCCGGCTTTTACTGGAAAGTATTTTTTTACATTCTTGAGTTCAAGTAAGACGTCATTTTCCGCGGCCAAAATTTATTCACCTCCGACTGTATGGTTAAGCAGTCTCTGACTGCTTCTGTCTTTCCTTCAGTTCATCTATAAACCAGCATCTGGACTGATGTCTATCGTTTACATCATGCAGCGGCGGCTCTTCCTCGAAACACTTATCCCTGGCCATAAAACAGCGGGAGTTGAACTTACATCCCTCGGGGAATTCCAGTGGACTGGGCACTACACCCGGTATGGCCTCCAGCTGATCAACCTTTTCGTGAATTTTGGGTATGGAGCGCATAAGTCCCCAGGTATAGGGATGGGAGGGATTGTCGAAAATCTCCTCACAACTGCTGTACTCCATAACCTTACCTGCATACATAACAGCTATACGATCTGATACCTCGGCTATTACACCCAGATCGTGAGTTATCATCATGATAGACATATCAAAATCATCTTCCAGGTCGCCCAGAAGCTCAAGTATCTGGGCCTGAATCGTTACATCCAGAGCTGTGGTCGGTTCATCAGCGATCAAAAGCTGAGGATCGCAGGATAAAGCCATGGCTATCATCACGCGCTGTCTCATACCACCGCTGAGCTGGTGCGGATATTCATCAACACGCTGTTCAGGCAGGGGGATACCCACCTTGCGCAGCATCTCAACAGAACGAGCTCTGGCTTCTTTTTTGGAAAGATCCTTATGGAGAAGCAGTGATTCAGCAATCTGATCACCGACTGTATATACCGGGTTGAGGGATGTCATCGGCTCCTGGAATATCATGGATATATCATTGCCCCTTATCTTTCTCATCTCCCTTTCCGGCAGCTTGGTCAGGTCTTTGCCCTCAAATATTATCTCGCCCTCCACTATCTCACCTGGAGGGGATTCGACAAGCCCCATTATGGATAGAGCTGTAACACTCTTACCACAGCCTGATTCTCCCACTACTCCCAGTGTTTCACCGGGGTAGATATCAAAGTCAACACCATCTACAGCCTTGACCACACCTTCTTCTGTGAAAAAGTGCGTCTTGAGATTTTTTACATCGATCAATTTCTCTTTTTCAGCCAAAGAATTCACCTGCCCCTTATTTAATAATTTAGTTTGGAATGATTATAGTATAATAAAGATAAAAAATCTAAATACCGTATAGATATTAATTCCGTTTATATAACTTCAATATAAAATGGAGTAATTCCTTCACGTATCATAAAATTTTTCTTTAAAAACCGAAATAATTATCTGAAACTGCCGCCGGATTAAAACTCAAATTAGCTGCATATCCCGCTTCTGAAGAGGTCGTTGAGCAAAGAGGTAGCACTTGCCAGGTTGGTGGCAAGAGGTACATTATGGACATCACAGACTCTGAGCAGAGCTGAAATATCCGGTTCATGGGGCTGAGCTGTGAGAGGATCACGCAAAAATATGACTGCATCCATATTATCTGCCGCCACTTCGGCGCCTATCATCTGATCTCCACCCAGCGGACCTGAGGCTTTCCGGGATATATCCAGGCCTACTTCCTCCTGGAGTTTCCGGCCGGTGTTGCCCGTGGCGAGCAGTTTACAGCCGGAAAGCTCCTTTTTATATTCCCGGGCGAATTTTACCATCTCCGGTTTTTTGTCATCGTGGGCTATAAGTGCTATACAGAATTTTCCGCCCATTCAGCTCATCCCCTTTCTGTCCATTGATACCAGATTTGGCGCAACTTCTGGCGAAGCTGGTCTTCTGACCCCTCATTGTAAATAACCCTGTCAGCTCTGGACTCTTTTTCCGCCAGATCCATCTGTGCTGAAATTCTGTCCAGAGCCTCCTGGCGGCTCAAGTTATCTCTGGATTTGAGTCTTTCTATCTGCGTCTCTTCACTGCAGGAAATGACCCAGACCTCCTCGAACATATCTTCCAGACGGCTTTCAAAGAGCAGAGGAATGACAGCTATAATTTTGTGGTCATATTCTCTTCTCTCCAGATAATTTTCTATCCGGGATATTATATGGGGGTGTGTTAACTTCTCCAGTTTCTGTCTCTGACTGGCATCCGAGAATATCAGCCCGGCCAGCTTCTTTCGGTTTATCCGGCCATTCTCATGCAAAATACCCCCACCGAAATGAGCCACTACCTCTTCATAGGCCTCTCCCTCAGGTTTTAGAACTTCACGGGCTATGCTGTCGGCATCAATAACATCAGCCCCCAGTTCCTCCAGAATGGCAGCCGCAGTGCTCTTTCCGGAGGCTATACCCCCGGTTAATCCCAGAGCCATATATCAATACACCTCCAGACTCACTCCTGACATTTTGGACAGTAATGAGTGCTGCGTCCGGCGGTTTTTTTCTTTTCAATCTGGCAGCTGCAGTGGGGACAGTCTTCCCCTTCCCGGGAATAGACCAGCAATTCATCCTGAAAACTTCCCGCCTCTCCCAGGGCATTGACATAATCACTGAATGAAGTCCCCTGATACTTAATGCCGGATCTGAGAACGGATATGATGGAATTATAGAGTTCTTCAATTTCCTGCTCCTTAAGATCTCCGGCCGCTCTTTCAGGGTCAATTCCGGCTCTAAAAAGAGCTTCATCTGTATATATATTGCCCAGGCCGGCGATATTTTTTTGGTCGAGGAGAACAGCTTTAATCGCAGCAGTCCTGCCGGCAATTATCTCTTTGAGCCTGGAAGCTGAAAAATCCTCATCCAGCGGTTCGGGGCCCAATTCCTCAAAACCGCCTGCATTATCGATTTTATCCGGGTCGACGAGATACATCCTGCCAAATTTGCGCACATTGTCAAAATACAGTGAAAAGCCTTCTTTGAATTTTAATTTAACCCTGGTATGCTCATTTAAGCTCTCTTCATTTTCTCTGACCAGCAGCCTGCCGGTCATGCGCAGATGTACAATCAAAAGTTTATCTCCGGAAAGCCGCAAAACAATATATTTACCCCTGCGGCCCATACCCGTAATTTCTCTGCCGGTCAGTTTTTCTCTGAACTCATCCACATCCTCGGGATAACCTATTACCATATCTTCATATATTGTGACCTCATCGATCGTCTTCTGACAGAGGATTTCACGCAGTCCACGTACAATTGTCTCCACTTCAGGTAATTCGGGCATTTTTTAGTTCACCTCAATCTCCTCTTTGTCTTTCCAGTTGTCGCCGGCTTCAAGGTCTACTGTCATCGGAACATTGAGCTCATAACAATCCTCCATCAGCCTTTTAATTTCGCGGGAGGTTTCAATGAGATTTTTCTCGGGCACCTCCAGAACCAGCTCATCATGAACCTGCAGAAGCAGACGGGCCTTCTTCCCCTGCAAAAAATCATGGACATCCAGCATGGCAATTTTCATTATGTCGGCAGCACTGCCCTGGATAGGTGTATTGATAGCGGTCCTCTCCGCAAAAGAACGCCGATGATAATTTGAGCTATTTATTTCGGGAATATATCTGCGTCTGTTCAAAATTGTGGTAACATAACCCTTTTCTCTTGTCTCCTCCACAATATCATCCATATATTGCTTAACACCGGAGAATCTGTCAAAATACCTCTCGATATAATCCTCTGCTTCGGCACGAGAAATATCAAGGTCCTGGCTCAGACTGTAAGCGCTCATGCCGTAAGCTATACCGAAGTTTATAACCTTGGCCTTTCTGCGCATATTGCCGGTCACCTGATCTCCTTCTACCTCAAAAATTCTGCGGGCTGTTTCATTATGAATATCTCCCTGTTCCCTGAATGTTTTCATGAGACTCTCATCTTCGCTGATATGGGCCAGTATGCGCAGCTCTATCTGTGAATAATCAGCGGCCAGAAGCTTCCAGTTTTCATTTCTCGGTACAAAGGCCCGGCGAATTTCCCGGCCTTCTTCACTCCTGATGGGAATATTCTGGAGATTGGGCTCGGTGCTGCTCAGTCTTCCCGTAGCAGTGACCATCTGATTGAAGCTTGTGTGCAGTCTTCCGGTCTTTTCATTGACCAGGGGGGGGAGGGCATCGAGATAGGTGGATTTGAGCTTGGACCAGTGCCGATATTCCATTATAAGAGGAACTATATCGTGTTTATCCTCCAGTTCTTCCAGAACAGACATGCTTGTCGAATAACCAGTTTTTGTTTTCTTTATCACGGGAAGCCCGAGCTTTTCAAAGAGAATGTCTCCCACCTGCTGGGGCGAATTTAGATTAAACTCTTCCCCTGCCAGCTCATGAGCCTCTTCCACAATAGAATCTATCTTTTTCTGCCAGCGCTCTGACAGCTCATTAAGATATTCATAGTCGAGTTTTATGCCATTGTATTCCATGCAGGCCAGCGGAGCCAGCAGTGGCAGTTCAAGCTCCTCATAAAGATCATAGAGGTTATCCTCTTTTAGCCTTTCGGTCAGTTCATCCTCAATGCTGTCCAGATTTAAGAGCAGCAGTGAAAACAATGTAAAATCATCCACATCTTCTTCAAGCTCCACCTCGAGAGATTCGAGAAGAATCTCCTCATGGGAGGGCAGATTATCGGAAGGATTGAGAAGATAACGGGCAAGAGCCGGTTCGAAATCTACAGAAGGCAGATACAGTTCAGCTTTACGGGCCATCAGCAGAAATTCTTTTCCATTCACCGCCCTGATGGATATATCTTCATTCTGCAAAATCTCTGAGATATTTTCAATCTCCTCTTCCGGGAGCTTAAATACATTATTTTCGCTGGCCCTGACAAGAATGGTGCCCTCAGTCTCCATGCTGGATTCATCATCAGGATATATTGCTGCAATATCCATCCTGCTCTGCTGGCTGCATACAGATTCAACCTCTTCATACCAGTCCACTTCAGTACCGTTTTTTAAATTTATCTCATCAGCGGTGAGCTTTTTGCGCTCAGATTCAAAACGGTCCAGCAGGCTGTTAAACTCCAGATCCGCAAAACACTCGTAGGCCCGGCCTTCGTCAAACTCACCCCACAGGCAGTCATCAAGATCAAACTTCAGGGGGACCTCGACATCTATTAAACCCAGTCTTTTGCTCATCCTGGCCTGCTCAGAGTATTTGCGCAGATTCTCCTTTCTCTTCTTGCCTGAAACTTCTTCGATGCTGTCCAGAATGGTCTCCAGATCTGAAAATTCTTTGAGCAGTTTGGTGGCTGTTTTCTCTCCTATTCCGGGCACACCGGGAATATTATCAGAGCTGTCTCCCATTAAGCCCTTCATATCCACAAGCTGATCGGGTTCAAGCTCATATTCCTCTCTCACCCTTTCGAGGTCATACATAACCCTGTCCTTTATCCCCCGGCGGGTATAAAGAACCTTTGTCTTCTCATTTACAAGCTGAAGAGCATCTCTATCACCTGTAACGATGACAACATTCATATTCTCCTGATTTGCCTTATGGGCCAGTGTTCCTATGAGGTCATCAGCCTCAAAACCCTCTTTTTCAAAAATGGGGACATTTAGAACCCTTAGAACACGTTTAATTTTATCAAACTGAGGCTTTAGCTCATCAGGAGTTTCCTTGCGATCTGCCTTGTAATCTTCAAATTCCTCATGCCGGAAGGTCTTGCCTTCTCTGTCAAATGCCACAGCCAGATATTCCGGCGATCTATCATCTATAAGGCTGAGCAGGATTTTGGTGAAGCCAAAAACAGAGTTGGTATATTCACCATCTGAATCGGTCAGCATGGGCAGAGCATAGAAGGCTCTGTGTGCGATGCTGTGACCATCGAGAAGATATAGCTCATCTTCCTCATTCATATCCTATCAGCTCCTCATCTATAAAATAAAGTGTGCAGATTGTTATGACGTGTTATTTTATATCATCTTAATATCTACTGACAGATATCCTGAATAACCAGCCCGGTTAAGATAAAAGCCGTGAAATAAAAAACAGGCATAAAACCACCGGAAAGAACCTCAATCAGCACTTTCATTCCTCCTCTATTCAGAGATGATACTCTTTCCTTCTCTCAGATCTCCGCAGTCCAGATCACTATCCACGTACGCTTTCATCCGCTTAATGTCCTGTTTAAATATATCTTCCTGCAGTTCTTCCTCCAGTATCATCTGCAGAAATTCATGTTCAGCAAGAAAATCTCTGTCAATCTCATAATAAATCCACTGGGCATCACGCCGGGAAGAAATAATATCCGAGTTTTTTAATTTGCCCAGATGGCGCGATACATTGGACTGAGTTGTGCTCATAATATTTCTCAATTCACAGACACAGAGTTCCTGTTCGTGGAGTAAGTTGAGTATCCTCAATCTATTCTTATGGGCAAGCGCTTTGAATAGATTTTCGATCTCCATTATAATCCTCCTCACTTTTCAAATCTAAACCTGACTTCAATATCTTTGTTATCCTCAATTATAATATTCACTTCTTCGTTTTCACTATCTATATCACCTGACCAGCGCAAAAATTCCCAGCTGATCTCGGGATGGGCGATCAATGTTATCTCTTCACCATGATAATAATAATCCTTCTCCGGCAAAATTTCAACTTCTCCAGCACCGAATATCTCCAGATATATTGTATACCTCACAGGGCTGAACTCAGCTCTTAATTCTAAATCATCTTCGACTGTGATATTTAATTCAGTCTCTTCACTCTCAATATCCCCCGACCATCTCTCAAATTCATAGCCTTCTTCAGCTTCTGCCACCAGATATACCTCTTCACCGGCATAATAATATTCACTGTCAGGAGAGATCTGTACTGATCCTCTATCCTCATCGTATTCCAGGAAGATAACATGCTCTTCTCTGCTGAACTCAGGAGATATATAGGTGTCAGCTTCAATTTCAATTTCAACTTCCTTATCCGCCGAATCAATATCTCCAGACCATCTATCAAATACCCAGCCCTCTGCAGATTCAGCTCTCAGGACCACGCTTTCACCATGATGATATCTCTCTTTATCAGGGTCTATCTCTACAGAGCCCTGTTCTTCCGGAAATTCCACACTTAGTTGATATTCACGCCAGTCAAATTCCGCAATAATCTCCATCGACCCTTCCACAACAAATTCTTTTTCAGGTTCATCACTCTCCAGATCACCCAGCCATCTTGAGAAGACAAAATGTTCTTCAGCCTCCGCTCTAATCTCCACTGTTTCGCCATATAAATAGTTTTCCCTCTCGGGCTCTATCGCTAT
>CAYXAK010000054.1:0-12534 GCA_964462585.1 uncultured Halanaerobiaceae bacterium | reverse complement strand
TGTTAACCACTGAGTCGCAGGTTCGAATCCTGCTCGGGGAGCCATTTTTATTTTTGTATTTTTTTCTCATCTTTGATAGTATAATAGGCAAATGATTTTCACCTGTACAGATTGATTCCCGATGAGATATAAATCCTGGGAGGAATAGCTGATGGGCAGTGAGGACGAGGGCTTTAATGAGTTCAGAGAGAGGATGAATGAGAGAATAATGTCAGAGGATAACCTTCAGATCAAGAGATTTTTTAATCTTGATGACAGAGCATATGATGAAGGGAGTCTGGACAAGACCACCAAGGAAATGCTGGGCCTGGTGGCCTCGATGGTTTTGAAGTGTGATGACTGCATTAAATATCATCTTCAGGAGCTCTATCTTCTTGATATAGAAGAAGATCAGCTGTGGGAAGTGTTTAATATTGCTCTGGTTGTAGGAGGATCTATCGTCATTCCCCATCTGCGGGAGGCTGTGGATTTCTGGGATAGAATGAAGTCTGGAGATGTTTCAACTCCTGCCGGAGCAGAGAAAAATGACGATACCATCTATTCTATTTATACAGATGGAGCCTGTGCTGGCAATCCCGGGCCCGGAGGTTATGCTGCTCTGATCCTTCAGGAGGGAGAGGTCATAAAAGAAATCACTGGTTACAGCCATGATACGACAAATAACCGCATGGAATTAAAGGCGGTTATAGCCGCTCTGAAGTGGGTTGAGCCTGAGAGCGATGTGAGGCTTTACTGTGACTCTCAGTATGTGGTAAAAGGTCTGGATGAATGGATGAAAACCTGGAGGAAAAATGGCTGGCAGACAGCTTCCAGCGATGCAGTGAAAAACAGAGACCTGTGGGAAAAGCTCGATGATCTGCGCCAGGATATTAAATTGAACATATTTAAAGTGCCGGCACATAGCGGACATGAGCTGAATGAGAGGGTTGATTCAATGGCTAAAAAAGCCATCAGAGGGGGTAAGAATGAAGATGAAAAAGATGAGTGAGAAGAGAGAGGAAGCTTTTCAGGATATCAGGGAGCAGAGCCAGGTGGAGCCCGATATCGGCATGATTCTGGGTTCAGGCCTGGGAGATCTCAGCCAGGAGATCGAAAATGCAGATATTATTGACTATGATGATATCTCTCATTTTCCCACCTCAACAGTGGAAGGCCATTCGGGTGAGCTGGTCCTGGGAGATCTGGCAGGCAGCAAAGTTGTGGCTATGAACGGCAGGGTTCACATTTATGAGGGCTATTCCATGAAGGAAGTGGCCTTTCCTGTCTGGGCCATGTATGAACTGGGCATAGAAAAACTCCTTATAACAAATGCTGCCGGTGGACTCAATTACAGCTTTAAGCCCGGAGATCTGATGATAGTAACCGATCATCTCAATTTTATGGGCGGCAATCCCCTGATAGGAAGAAACGATGAGGAGGTTGGCCCCCGTTTTCCGGCCATGACAGAAGCTCATCCGCAAGATATGATCGATCTGGCCCGTGAGGCCGCCTCTGAGATGGATCTGAGGATTATGGAAGGAGTCTATGCTGCTATCACCGGTCCGGTATATGAGACAACTGCCATGAGCAAATTTCAGCGCACAGCAGGTGCAGACGCTGTGGGTATGTCCACCGTGCCGGAGCTGATTGCAGGAACACATGCCGGTCTGGACAATCTTGCCATCTCCTGTATAACTGATAAAGTCAGGGACAATCCAGAAGATGCCCTCACACATGAGGAAGTTGTGGAGGTGGCACAGAAGGTAAAGCCTGTCTTCATAGATCTGATGAAGAGAATCATAGAGAGATTATAAATATAAAACCCCAAAAATAAATCCCCCGCCTGATCAGCGAGGAGAGTGCAGCTATTTAAGTCATCCGATCTTTATCCCTTATTCCTGGCAGTCAGGGCACAGGCCGTAAAATTCAAGGCGGTGCTGTTCTACCTGGAAGGGATTATTCTCTTCAACCCTCTGATTGAGGGAGGTCTGCAGTTCCATATCCAGATCAAAGATCTCTTCACATTCCCTGCACTGAAAGTGGTAATGATTTTCTGCCATTCCATCAAATCTGCTGTATGTGCTGCCATAATCGAGAACCATTATCTCGTCCATCTCTTCCAGCACATTTAAATTGCGGTATATTGTGCCCAGGCTGATATTGGGAATCTCCTCCTTGACTATCTCATAGAGTTCATCTGCAGTGGGGTGGGTATCAATCTCTTTAATAGCTTCCAGAATAGCTTTTCTCTGTTTGGTCATCCGTTTGTTTTTGCTCATAATATCCTCCTGTTAATGATAAAATTATTTAATACTATTACTGCTAAATATATTGTATCAAAGTGTCACTTTTTCTGCAAATATATGTCAGGTAAAATGCACATCTGTGCTCTATGCAGGGGAAATATTCAAATAAAATAAGGGGGAGCGACTGTCGATGACAGAGAATAAATCAGAAGATAAGAGGGTTTTGACAGGAGATAGACCAACGGGCAAATTGCACTTAGGACATTATGTGGGAAGTCTGGAAAACAGGATAAAGATGTCGCGTCAGTATGATACTTTTATAATTATTGCCGATGTACAGGCTCTGACCACAAATTTCGATCAGCCCGAAAGACTGGAGAGGGATGTTCTGCAGGCGGCAGAAGATTACCTGGCGGCCGGCATCGATCCCGAAGATGTGACTATATGTGTGCAATCGATGATACCCCAGATTGCTGAACTGACTGTTTTTTATTCGATGCTGGTCACAGTCAACCAGCTGGAAAGAAACCCCACGGTAAAAGCAGAGGCCGAGCAGTATAATTATGAGGATATGACATATGGTTTTCTCGGCTATCCGGTGAGTCAGGCCGCCGATATAACTTTCTGCAGGGCAAATCTGGTTCCTGTGGGTGAAGATCAGCTGCCACATCTGGAGCAGACCAGGCGTATTGTCAGGAAGTTTAACAACCTCTATGGCGAGGTATTTCCGGTTCCAGAACCGAAAATCAGTGATTTTTCCCGCCTGGTGGGGTTGGACGGCAAGGCCAAGATGAGCAAAAGCCTGAACAACGCTATCTTTCTATCTGACAGCGAAGCTGAGGTTGAGGATAAGGTGAACCAGGCGGTGACAGATCCCAGCAGAATCAGAATTGATGACCCGGGCACCCCTGAGGACTGCACGGTTTTCGAATATCACCGCGCTTTCAATGAAGAAGAGGAAGTTAAAGATATAAAGATTAGATGCCGCAATGGAGATATAGGCTGTGTGGCCTGCAAGGAAAAACTAACAGTTAGAATTAACGAGTTTTTAGAACCCATGAGGGAGAGAAGGGTAAAATATCAGAATAACCCTGAACTTATAGAAGAAATCCTCTACAGCGGTACCGAGCGGGCCCGTCAGGAAGCAGAGAAGACCATGAAAAGAGTGAGAAAAACTATGAAAATTGATTATCTCACCTGATCATTGCCCGGGATAAGGAGGAAGAGATAGTGGAGAAGAAAAGAATTGCCCTCCTGTTTGGAGGCCCATCTGCAGAACACAGTGTATCTTTGATGTCGGCCCGTTCGGTATACGAAAATGTCGATGTGGCCGAGATTGAATGGCTGCCCCAGGCCATAACAAGGGATGGATACTGGCTCGATATCACAACTTCTCGGGAGCTGCTGGAAAGTGAGAGCACTGAGATCTCATCAGAATACGGTGAGGTATATGAATCACCCTGGCAGAGTATAAGGGAAAATTTCCCCGGTGATGTGGATCTCGCCTTCCCCCTCTTACATGGACCCTTTGGTGAGGACGGCACCGTGCAGGGGTTTCTCAAAACAGCCGGTGTTACATACATAGGCTGTGATATAACCTCTTCTGTTCTGGGCATGGACAAGATATATATGAAGGATATACTGCACAGGTATGATCTGCCCCAGGCCAGGTACAGCCCCCTCTCTAAAGAACAATACCGGCGGAAAGACTGTGCTGAAATCGAGGTTAAGGTCGGAACAGAGCTGGGCTATCCCTGTTTTGTTAAACCGGCCAGCATGGGCTCCAGCCTGGGTATCAGCAGGGTTAAGTCCCGGGAGGAGCTGGCCTCTTCTCTGGAGGCCGCATTTGAATTTGATGACAGGATAGTAATAGAAGAGGCAATAGAGGGACGAGAAATTGAATGTTCTGTGCTGGGTAATTCTCATAATTGCCAGGTTTCCCGTCCAGGAGAGATAATTCCCGAAGGTGAGTTCTATGATTATGAATCCAAATACTTTTCCGAAAAGACCAGACTGCTGGCTCCGGCCAATCTGGAGGAAGAGCTGGCAGAGCGCATTCGCAGACTGGCCCGCAGAACATTTTTGCTGCTGGGCGGTGAAGGAATGGCCCGGGTGGACTTTTTTGTGACCGATGAGGAAAATATTTTGATCAATGAGATCAATACCATACCGGGTTTTACCGATAAGAGCATGTACCCCCGGATGTGGCAGGCCAGCGGTTTATCCTACCCCGAGCTGGTGAAAGAGCTGGTCAGAGAAGCTGTAAAATCAGAGGTTAAGGACCGAGAATAAATTAGGACTTTTTTACTAATATATAGTTTTTGCTGTAATTTCCCGCCCCTGCCGGCAAGGCAGGGGATTTTTTTATGGAAAAATTTTGTTTTTAAAAAAGGAGATTTTTCTTCAGTGGAGAATAAGAATAGTAGGATGTGGTGAAAAGTGGTGTAGAGTGGTGGATAAGGGGTGGATACCTAATGTTTATGGGTGAATATCTACATAATATGGATAAAAAGGGAAGAGTGATTATGCCGGCCAATTTTCGCGATAAACTGGAGGAGAGCTTTGTCATAACCAGAGGGCTGGATAACTGTCTTTTTCTCTATCCCTTTCCCGAATGGCAGAAACTTGAGGAAAAACTCAATTCTTTACCCCTTACCCAGAAGGATGCCAGGACATTTGTTAGATTTTTCCTTTCCGGGGCGACTGAGTGCAGCTTTGACAGCCAGGGACGAATAAGCCTTCCCCAGAACCTGCGCAAATATGCTGAATTCGATCGTGAAATAGTTTTTGCAGGTGTGGGCAGTCGGATAGAGCTCTGGGCCAGGGATAACTGGGAGGAATTTCTCACAGAAGCAGAGGAATCGCATGAAGATATAGCAGCAACGCTGGAAGATATTGATATTTAAAGATATACAGACGGGAATTGAGGTGTAGAATATGACTGAAGATGAACATATCCCCGTGCTTCTCGATGAAGTCATAGAGTTTCTGGATATAAAGGAAGATGGAGTATATATCGATGCCACCATAGGCAGGGGAGGACATGCCAGCAGGATTCTGGAGATTCTGCAGGAAGATAGAGGTCTGCTGCTGGGAATTGATAAAGATAAAGAGGCCATTGAATACTGCAGAGAACATCTGGAATATGAAAACCTCAAACTGTTTCAGGACAGCTATACCGAGATACCAAAAATTCTGGCCGATGAGAATATAGAAGCGGTTGACGGTGTATTATTTGATCTGGGGGTTTCTTCACCACAGCTTGACAGCCCAGAAAGGGGCTTCAGCTACAGCAAAGATGCTCCTCTGGATATGCGGATGAACCGGAGACAATCTCTGAGTGCTGCCGATATTGTAAATGAAAGATCCAGGGATGAGCTGGCAGGCATAATCAAAAAGTATGGTGAGGAAAGATGGGCTGATCGAATTGCCGAATTTATTGTCAGACAGAGAGAAAAAAATCCCATTAAAACAACAGGTGATCTGGTTTCAATCATAAAAGATGCCATACCTGCCTCAGCACGCCGAAGTGGTGGACATCCGGCACGCAGGACTTTTCAGGCTTTGAGAATTGCCACCAACCGTGAACTGGAGGAGCTGGAGACTGCTCTGGAATTTCTGCCGGAAATATTGAAGGTCGGAGGCCGGGTTTGTTTTATCTCTTTTCACTCGCTGGAGGACAGGATGATTAAACATAAGTTTAAGGACTATGCCCGTAAATGTGAGTGCCCGCCGGATTTACCTGTCTGTCGCTGTGATAAGGTTAAAGAATTTGAGATTCTTACCTCAAGTCCCGTGCAGGCTGAAGAGGAGGAGAGGAGCAATAATCCCAGGGCCAGAAGCGCCAAGCTGAGATCTGCCGAAAAATTATAGATACTGGAGGTGCAAACCATGAGGGAAGAGAGCACCAACTCCACCTACATTAATCCCGGGTCGGAGAGCAGGAGAGCTGTTCCGGAAGTATCCCAGACCGGTAAAATTGTCATCATAATGGCTTTAATATTTTGTCTTATCATTTTACCTATGGCTGTAATAATCAGCCAGTCACTGAGGATAGTGAACCTGAATTACCAGCTGGAGCGCCTTGAGGACAGCCTATCTGAAGTTCAGCAGGAGAATGGCGAACTGGAAAGAACCATTGCGGAAAAAAGAAATCTGGACAGGATTGAGAGGATTGCCAGAGAAGATCTCAATATGGTCGAGGCGGAAAAAACTACCAGGCTGGCCCTGTATGAAGACACTCCCCACTCTGAGCTGGATTATGCCTCTGCCGACCAGGAGAGCTCATCCTGGTTTTCAAATATATGGCGAGGTGTTCGCAGAGCGGCAGCGGCGACACTGGATTGAAGATAAAGGGATATGATATTATGGATAGCCCCCACAGCAAGCAGGAGATCAAGAACAGGTGTAAATTATTATTTATTTTGATATGTATCGCTATAATGGTATTTATTGGGAGATTATTCTGGGTGCAAATCCTCCAGGCAGATTTTTATCAGCAGATCGCTCTGGATCAGAGAATTGCGGAAAGGCCAGTGGCCAGCGAGAGAGGCGAGATCAGGGACCGTTACGGTAAGGAGCTGGCAGTTACAACTTCTGCTGAAACAATTATTGCCTATCCTGATGAGATCGAAGACCCCGCCGGAACAGCTGATAAGCTGGCGGGGATTTTGTCGCTCAGCCGGCAGACCATAAGTAAGAGGCTGGAGAGGGATAAATATCTCATCTATCTGGAAAGACAGGTCTCTGATGCAACCCATGAAAAGATTATGGAACTGGAGCTGGCAGGAATATCTTCGATTTCGGAGCCAAAAAGAGAATATCCCCGGGGCAGACTGGCAGGACAGATTATCGGCTTTACAGGTATCGATAACTTTGGACTGGAAGGACTTGAATATTATTTTGATGGTTTTTTGAGCGGAGAACCCGGCCTACATATAAAAGAAATCGATGCCATGGGGGATAGAATTCCCTTTACTAACAATAATCTGGAGGAGATCGATCCCAGAGAAGGCCACAACCTCTACTTAACAATCGATGAAACCATGCAATATTATGCGGAGAGCGCTCTGGAAAGTGCCCTGGATGAGCATAATATTTCCGGGGGATCTATTATCGTTATGGACCCTGACAGTGCAGATATTCTGTCCATTGCTAACAAGCCTGATTTTGATCCCGGAAATTTCTCTCAATTCAGCAGTGAGCGCCGTCTGAATAAAGCGATACATGATAACTTTGAACCGGGCTCTGTCTTTAAAATATTCACAGCCTCTCAATTTTTGGAACAGGGATATTTTAATTTTGGAGATATTCTCCATGATCCCGGTAAAATAGTCGTCAATGATTCGACGATCAGCTGCTGGTCTGAGGGAGGACATGGTGAGCAGAGTCTTGTTGAGGTTTTTGCTAACTCCTGCAACCCAGGCTTTGTGCAGATGGGTCTGAGCCTGAAGGGCACGGAACTGCTGGCGGGCCTGAAAAAATTCAATTTTGGGGACAAAACCGGTATAAATATGCCCGGAGAGGCCTCAGGTCAGCTTGAGCCCAGGAGGTTCACCGAACTGGAGCAGGCCACCATATCCTTTGGCCACGGGCTCTCCACAACACCTCTGCAGCTGGTCACAGCTGCTGCTTCAATAGCTAATGGAGGACATCTTTATAGACCCCGCCTTGTCGATAGAATAGTGGATAATGATGGCAGGGTTGTGGAGGATTTTGAGCGGGAGCTGATACGTCAGGCTGTCTCGGAGAAGACAGCTGAAGAAGTGAGAAGGCTTATGCGAGAAGCCGTGGACACCGGCACAGGCACTGAGGCAGAGATAGATGGGTACAATATTGCCGGCAAAACCGGCACTTCGAGGCTCTATGGAGATGAGGACATCTATAATACCTCCTTTTTAGGATTTTTACCCGGCGATGATCCAGAATATGTAATCCTGGTGGCCCTTTATGACCTGGAAGGTGAAGATTATTATGCCAGTGAGAATGCGGTACCCGTATTCAATGAGCTGGCCAATAATATTATCAGGTATAAAAACATACCACCTTCATCTCAAAGAGTTGAACCAGCCGCAGAGTATAAGGAAATGGCCAGTGTAGAAATTGAGGATTACAGGGGGCGAGAGGTTGAGAATATCTATGGCCTATTGAGAAACAAGGGATTAAATGTTAAACTAATAGGAGAAGGAGAACAGATCACTGCCCAGAGACCTCTGCCAGCTGCAGAGGTAAATGAAGACAGCACTGTCTATCTATATGCAGGTGCAGATATAGAGGATGATAAGACCATGGTTCCGGATTTCAGGGGTTTAAGACCCGGAGAAGCGGAAGAACTCGCCCGGCAGTATGGGCTTAGAACTGAAGGAATCGTACAGGGTCAGGTAACCTATCAGTATCCAGAACCAGGAAAGAGGGTTGAGTTTCTCAGCAGAATTGAGCTGGAGTGATTTTAATAGTTTAGAGTGGAGGTATTACCAAACTTTGAAAGCATCAGAATTAAAGAGAGTGACCGGCCGGGTAGATTTTATTGGCCCGGAGGAAAACTTAGTGGAAGATATCACCCAGGATTCAAGAAAGGCAGGGGAGCATACAGCATTTTTAGCCCGTGAGGGTTTCAATACTGACGGGCATAATTTTATTGAGGATGCCTACAGAAGGGGCTGCAGGGTTTTCATTGTGGAACACCTTCCCGAAAAAACCAGATCTGATGCTGCATATCTGGTCGTAAAAAACCCCGGTGACAAACTGGGCAGATTTTCTTGTGCTATCCATGACAGCCCCCAGGAGGACCTCAGTATATTAGGCGTGACTGGAACCAACGGTAAAACCACAACCTGCTATATAATCTATGATATGCTCAATTCTTTAGGCTGCAAAACCGGACTGATAGGTACGATTAAAATAGATGTGGGTGATGAGGTATTTGAACCGGAGAGAACCACTCCCGAAGCCAGTGAAATATTTCGGTATCTGGCCGCAATGCGGGATAATGGTTGTGAGGCTGCTGTTCTGGAAGTCTCCTCACATGCCCTGGCTCTAAACCGGGTGGAAGAGCTGGAATTTACATCAGCCATATTCACAAATATCAGCCAGGATCATCTGGATTTTCATGATGATATGGATGATTACCTTGATGCCAAGCTTTCTCTTTTTAGAAAGCTTTCGCCGGAAGGCAAAGGTTTTTACAATAGAGATGATGAGAGAATAGCCGCGGCCTTTGAGGAGAATTTTCAGGATTTCAGCCCGGCTATATATTCCTATTCCTTCAACAACACCTCCGACTTTCAAGCAGAAAATCTTGAGGTGGATGCTGAGAAATCTGAATTTGAACTGTGTGGGACAGAATATGAATTTCCCATGCCCGGCCATTTCAACGCCTATAATGCTCTGTCAGCGATCTCTTTACTTCTGGAGCTGGATTATGAGCCGGAAAATGTGCGGGCGGCACTGCAGAGTTTCAGCGGTGTCCCCGGGCGGGTGGAAAGAGTATCCGGCGGCGAAAACTTCACTGTTTTGGTCGATTATGCCCATACCCCCGCCGGCATCAGAAATGTCCTTCTCTCCCTGAATCGGTTAGAGGTCAATAATATTCGCACGGTATTCGGATGCGGGGGAGACAGGGACAGGGACAAAAGGCCTAAAATGGGAAGAGAAGCTCTTGAAAATTCTGATGATGTGATAATCACTTCGGATAATCCCCGCTCAGAGGATCCGGACGATATCATAGATGATATAGTCTCTGATATAAACTTTGAGCGCTATTCTGCCAGCTGGGAAATAATAAGGGAGAGAAGCCATGCCATCGAGAAGGCTATAGAACGGGCTGTTTCAGGAGATATAGTAGTCATATTCGGCAAAGGACATGAAACCTATCAGGAATTTTCTGATAGAAAAATAGATTTTGATGATCGAGAAGAGGCCAGAAAAGCACTGCAGAAGAGAGGAGAGAGCTTTTAATAATGTTATCTCTGACCTTAAAAGAAATCAAAGAAGCTGTAGGCGGTAAGATTGCCCAGGGCAATCCCCGCCGGGAATTTAACAACATAACAATTGACAGCAGAAGGGTCAAACCCGGCGATGTGTTTGTGGCCATTATAGGAGAGAATAATGATGGCCATGAGTTCATACCTGAGGCCGTTGAAAAAGGAGCAAAACTGATAATAACAGAGAGATCAATCAAACCCTATTCAGGTGTGGCTATAGTCAGAGTGAGGAATACCACAAGAGCACTGCAGAAACTGGCGAATTATAATAGAAATAAAGTTGAAGATCTGGAAGTTATCGGTGTGACCGGCAGTGCAGGCAAGACCACCACTAAAGATATGATATTCAGCACACTTAATACGGAGATGCGGGTTTTGAAATCTGCCCGGAACAGGAATAATGAATACGGGCTGCCTTTGAGCCTTCTGGAACTCGAAGGTGATGAGCAGGTGGCTGTGCTGGAGATGGCCACCAGAAACAAAGGGGATATAGATCTGCTGACAGATATAGCTGAACCACAGGTTGGGATTTTAACAAATATAGGAGCAGCTCATCTGGAGAACTTTAAAACTGTGGAGAATGTTGCTGAAGCAAAAAAAGAGCTGCTGGAGGGATTGATAGATCCCCGTGTTTCGATTCTGAATATCGATGATGAACACCTGAAATATATGAGTGAGGATATGACAGATTTAAATATAATAACGGTAAGCCTGGAAGATGAAACTGCCGATTATCTGGCCTATGATATCGAGGTTTCATCAGATGGCAAAAGCAGCCTGTTTAAGATCAGAGAGGCCGGGAGCGGAGCTGTGAAAACAATAGAATTGAATCGTTCGGGTGAGCACAATATATATAATGCCTTAAATGCCGTGGCCACTGCCAGATATCTGGGTATGGGCTGGAAGAAAATTAAAGAGGGACTGCAGGACGTTGAGGTTACAGAACTGCGCCAGGAGATCAGAAAATTTGCCAGCAGCAAGATCATCAATGATACATATAATGCCAACCCTCTATCGATGAGGGCTGCCCTGGAATTTCTGACGGAACTGGAGAGCAGCCGCAGAATAGCCGTGCTGGGCGCGATGCTGGAGCTGGGAGGTTTTGAGAGAAATGCCCATCTTGAGCTGGGCAGATATATAGCCGAGCTGGAGGTGGATATCCTTGTAACTGTGGGACAGACTGCCTCTACCATAGCTGAAGGCGCCAGGGAAGCGGGAATGCCCCGACAGAAAGTATATGTCTACAGAGAAAAGGAAGAAGCAGCGGCACTGCTCAAAAAAATGTGCAGTGAGGGTGATTCCATACTGGTAAAGGGCTCCCGATCACTGGAGATGGAAGAGATTGTTGATCTTTTGCTGGAACAGGGTGATTGATGGTGTTCTCTTATATACTCAATTTTTCCCTTCCCCTGCTCTCATCGATGGTTTTGATTCCGGTTTTTCTGCCTTTCCTGAAGAAATTGAATTTTCGCCAGCAGATAAGAGAGCTGGGCCCTTCATCACATCAGAAGAAAGAAGGAATTCCCACACTGGGTGGCGCAATTTTTTTTCCTGTTCTGCTGATATATTCTGTGATATTAAATACTATAAGTGCTGCATATGCGATCATGCTTTTGATTATTTTTGTGAACTGGCTTGCAGGTGTGGCAGATGATCTGCTCAAGATCAGATATTCTTCTTCTGAGGGAATTAGTGGCTGGTTGAAACTGGCCGTACAGGCTCTGTCAGGTCTGATTATGGGGGTTTTTATATACTATTCCGGCCTGGAAAATCTGCTGTACATACCTCTTGCAGATATCTGGTTTGAGCCGGGACTGACGATTATTCCCTTTGCCATGCTGGTTATGATGGCCACAACAAACTCGGTTAATCTCAGCGACGGCCTCGATGGACTTGCCGGAGGATTGAGCATTATCTGTCTGGGTTTTTTAGCGCCTTTTCTGCTGCTGGAAGGAACATCTGCACCCTTATATCTTGCTTTACAGTGCGGGGGGCTGATGCTGGGATATCTGTGGTTTAATTTTCATCCCGCCCAGATTTTTATGGGGGATGCCGGTTCACTGATGACAGGAGCTTTGATCGCTGTAATCACCCTTCATTCCGGCATGAGCCTGCTTCTGCTTCTAACAGGTGGTGTGTTTGTGCTGGAGGCGCTCTCAGTGATCTTACAGGTTTTATATTTTAAGTTTACAGGTGGCAGCAGAATATTTAACATGACACCACTTCACCATCATTTTGAACTGGCAGGCTGGCATGAAACAAAAGTAACTATCAGGTTTTTTATTCTGCAGATAATTTTTGGCATAACAGCACTTCTAATGGTTTTT
>CAYXAK010000053.1:0-12749 GCA_964462585.1 uncultured Halanaerobiaceae bacterium | reverse complement strand
CGGTGAGAATATGGAATATCGAAACAGGCCAGGAGCTGGCCGCACTGGATTCCCCCGGCGGCTGGGTCCGCAGTGTGAGCTGGTCACCGGAGGGGGATATGCTGGCGGCCGGCACCAATAACAGAGCCTTTATCTGGGATTATGAAGAGGAGGAGCTGATCCATACACTGGGCCGATCCCGCACCAGGATAAGAGCTCTGGCCTGGCTCGATAGTGAGAGCCTGGCCCTGGGCAACGATGACGGTCAGCTGCTCTTCTACGATAATCTCAGATCGGCCGGAGCGGAGCTCCGCCAGGAGAAGAATCTCCACAGCAGCCGCATAAACAGCCTCAGGCTCAGCCCGGATGGCGGGCATCTGGCGGCGGCCGGCAATTTCAAAGAGATCTATATCCTCGATGCAGGCAGCGGTGAAATTACAGCCGAGCTCGAGGGTCACGGACACTATGTAACAGACCTCAGCTGGTCGGCCGACTCCCGCAGACTGGCCTCGGTCAGCGAGGATAACCGGCTCAAGATCTGGCAGGCCGACAGCGGTGAGGTCGAGCTGACGCTCAACGGCCACCGGGATCAGATATCAACTATCAGCTTCAGCCCTTCCGGCGACAGGATAGTTACCGGCAGTGAGGATAACCGCCTGCGGCTCTTCCGGCCGCCCTCACCCTCGATAGAGACCGTTTTCACCGGCCACACAGCACCGGTGCTGGACGTCGACTGGTCGGCAGATGGCAGCCGGCTGGCCTCGGCCGGCGAGGATAAGGCGGTCATAATCTGGGATGCCGACTCCACAGATTCCCCGGCCCGGCCGAAATTTGTGGCCGGAGATCACAGAGAACCCCTGCTGGACTGGGATGTCTTCAGGCCGGCGGGAAGGGATAAGACCACCCACGAGGACTGGGTTTTCAGCACCGCCTTCGACAGGAATGAAGCAGAACGGTATCTGGCCACCGCCTCCTATGACGGCTCCGCCGCCCTGTGGATGGCCGAAGACGGCAACCCCTGGCAGCAGATGAGCCACGAGAAGGGCTGGGTGCGTCAGGTGGTCTGGGTGCCCGGCGAGGAAAAACTCATCAGCATAGGCCAGTCCGGAGGCATCCACCTCTGGAACACAGAGGGTGAGCTGCTGGAACAGCACCTCCAGGATGGGCCGGAGCTGCGGGCGGCGGCCTTCACGCCCGACGGCCGGCATCTGGCCCTGAGCTCCTACGATGACAGGCTCAGGCTTTTATCCTATCCGGAATTTGAGGTGATCGACGAGCTCCCGGCCCATGAGGGGCTTATCTTCGATCTGGTCTGGTCGCCCGGCGGTGAATATCTGGCCACAGCCGGCGAGGACTTAAATATCAAAATATGGTCTCTCAAATCCGGCGGAGAGGGGCTGGAGCAGGCAGCCGTCCGCCAGCTGCCCGGCTACAGCGGCAGGCCTCCCCGCACACTGGACTGGTCGGAGGATGACAGCTATATAGCTTCACACGACGGCACCTATCTGCTGTTCTGGGCTCTGGATTCCACCCGCTGACGGAGATAATCGAGGATATCGGCCGGGATGACCTGCTCCTCCGGCACCCTCTCCTCGAAATTCTCCTGATGATAAAAATCGGTCAGAGCCCGCTCAAATTCCTCATCATATTCGCCATCGACCTCACCTTCATAATAGCCGAAACCGGAGAGAAGGCTCTGCACTTCCTCCAGGCTTTCGCCCTCCAGGGGGACCATCTCCACATCCTCCTGGCTGACGAAGTAGAGCTGGAATAGATCCAGCAGCTCCTCCAGCTTCGCTATCGGCCGGGGGCTGTCATCTACTCTGAGATCGATATATTTATCCGTGAGACCGCCATAGCCTCCATCCTCCTTATAGACCAGGAGTGCAGCCGACTGCTTGCCCCGGCGGTCTCCTCCGGCCTCATCGGCCGCAAAGAGGGACGCCAGCAGGCGCTCGGCCAGACTGCCCTCACTCTCCTGAAAGGTGCGGGCCATGGCCGTAACCGTCTCCCGGTTCTCCAGAATATTGCCCTGGGCGGCATAATTGACACCTGTGATGCCGCCGGCCCACTCCATACATTCCTCACCCGTAAAGGTGGCGGATCTGCCGGCCGCATCGACTATACCGACCTGGCGGTGGGCCGAGGCCTCATCATCTGCGATAAGTCTTTCTATTACCTCCCCCGGCTTTAGACCCTCCGCCAGAAGCTCCAGCCCTTCCGGCCCGTAGGCGGGATTGGCCATGGCCTGTGTGGCCACAGCCCCCACACCGGCCTCGATATGGGGCACTATGGCCCCTGCGGCCAGAAATTTGGACTGGACTGCAACCCCCAGTTCCTCTGTGGCGGGATCGAAGCCGACGATGGAAAAGGTGGCGGTGCGGGGAGAAACTTCTTCAGCTGACATAAATTAACCTCCTCAGGATAACTGCTCAAAATGAAGATAGCTGCTCAAAATGCGTTTATTACAGTATTCCATCCCGGCCGCAAATTTCCTTCCTGTCAGCAGAAAATTAACGTGCCAGAGAACAAAAAATGTGGTATAATATAGTTAGATAATATCTTCGGCGGGGATGCCGCCGGATATTATCTGATCAAGAGGCGGTAACTCAGGCCTCCCGGAAATTGCGCCCCCTTTTTTCGGGAGGCCCTCTTTTGAACTGACTCACTTCCAGCTCACCGCTAAAGCCTCTCCACCTCAACATATCTGGAGATAAGCGCCGGATCGAATTCGGAGATGACATCGAAGAACTCCTGCAAAAAGGAGGCAGGCCTTTCGGCATTCTCCCCGGCACTGCCCGCGGCGGCCGCAAAGGCTGCCACAGCGGTAACGGCCGGGGATAGAAGGTTCTTTACTGCGCCGGAATCCACTTCAGAATCCACCTCAGAATCCGCCTCCGCCGCCCCCATAAAGACACCCAGTGTGCTGGCCAGCATACAGCCTGTGCCCACATTGCGCCCCAGAAGTTTATGGCCTCCCCGCACCAGCTCAACCTCTCCGGGGCCTGCCACTATATCCCCGGGGCCTGTGATGACCACCGCTGCATTCTGCTCTGCCGCCAGTGAAAGTGCGGTCTCCTCCAGTTCGGAGTATTCACCCACCGCTTCCACACCCCGGACCTGACCTTCATTCCGGGCCAGCACGCTTATCTCACCGCGATTGCCCTTGATGACATCCACATCCAGCTGCTGCAGGAGCCGGCGGGCAAATTCGGTTCTGTAGGAGGTGGCTCCCACGCCGACGGGATCCAGAACCACCGGTATGCCGGCGGAATTGGCCGCCCGGCCGGCGGCCAGCATGCCTTTTTGCACACCCTCATCCAGTGTGCCGATATTCAGCACCAGAGCGGCCGCCGATTTCGCCATCTCACCCGCCTCCCGCCGGGAGTGGGCCATCACCGGCAGTGCCCCCCAGTGCAGTGTGATCTGGGCACAGTCGTTGACCGTAACATAGTTGGTTATCTGGTGGACCAGTGGTTTATTCTCAGCTATTCTGTCCAGAAGTTCCGTGTTGAGATATGAGCTGTTCTCTTCAGCGGACATCTTTATTCCTCCCGTTATGGTTTTTGCTGTTCTGGATTATGGAGATCATCTCTGCCGCAGCCCCGGCTGTATCCTCAGCCCGGGTCAGGGCGGTTATGACCGCCGCGGCGCCGGCGCCGGCCTCGATGACGCGGCTCACGTTACCCGCATCTATACCTCCTATGGCCACCAGCGGTATATCAACATCTGCCGCCGCCCGGCGCAGGCTCTCAAGGCCTATGGCCTGTCTGTCCTCCTCCAATCTCTTGGAACCGGTGGTGAAGATCGATCCCAGACCAATATAATCGGCACCCGCGGCCTCCGCCTCCAGGGCCTGTTCGGGGCTGGAGGCCGAGAGACCTATTATGCTCTCCTCACCCAGCAGACGGCGGGCCTGAGCACAGGGCAGATCTTCCTGGCCCAGATGCACACCATCAGCATCCAGGGCCAGGGCCAGATCGACCCTGTCGTTGACCAGAAAATCCACACCGCTGTCAGCGGTTATCCTTCTCAGTTTCTGACCCAGCCGAAAGCGCCGGCGGGCCGATTTTTCCTTCTCACGCATCTGCACGACCTTCACACCGGCCTCTACGGCCTCTCTGACCACGTCGACGGTGCTGCGCCCGGGCGTGAGCCCGGATTCAGTGACAAAATAGAGATCCCAGTCCTCAATTCTTTTCTTTTTATCTTTTTTCACCATTCTCCCCCACCTTCCGGCCTCACCAGGTGATTGACGGGATTGATGCCGGCCCCCAGTCTAAATCCCTCGCTGATGGCGGCGGTTATGAACTGTTTGGATCTCTCCACCGCCTCAACAAGCTCCATACCCCGGGCCAGGCAGGAGGCTATGGCGGCGGCATAGGAGCAGCCGGTGCCGTGGGTGTTATCGGCCGGCAGCCTGGGGGCGGTGAACTCCCGGCTCTGCTGACCGTCATAGAGGAGATCGCGGGCCACATCCTCATCATCGAGATGGCCTCCCTTGATCAGCACGGCCTCAGGCCCCAGCTCGTAAAGTCTAACAGCCATCTCGACCAGCGTCACATCCTCTGCCTCATCGCCGTCCACTCCCTGATCTCCTCCCGGGCCGCCGGTATGCTTAAGCAGCACCCGGGCTTCCTGCAGATTGGGCGTTATCAGCCCGGCCAGGGGCAGGAGCCGTTCACAGACCGTCTCCACCGCCTCTTCTGCCAGCAGCATATCGCCGCTGGTGGCCACCATGACGGGGTCTACAACCAGATGGGGGAGATCATATCTTTCCAGCCTGTCAGCTATCACACTGACTATATCCGCATCTGCCAGCATGCCCGTCTTGGCCGCAGCCGGGCTGAAGTCGGAGAAGATGGAATCGAGCTGTTCTCCCACAAATTCCGGCTCCAGCACTTCCACAGCCTGCACTCCCAGCGTGTTCTGGGCGGTGACGGCTGTGATGACGCTCATGCCGAAGGTCCTGAAGGCTGTCATCGTCTTGAGATCGGCCTGGATGCCGGCACCCCCGCCGCTGTCAGATCCGGCTATGGTCAGAACCTGTGGGGGTGATTTTTCTCCTCCTCCATCACTATCTGCACTTATATCATCAAATCTGTTCATAACTTATTCCCTCCCGTAATTATCTCTATTTTTACTCGCAGCTTGATTGCTTTCTGTCCGCTGATCGCTTTCCGGCCGGCCGCTTTCTGATAGATGCTTATTGCGCTGTCTGATCTCCGCCAGATGGCCTGATTACCGGGTTGTCTAAAGGGGCATTCTCCGGTGTGGTGGAATCGGGAAAAACCCGCTGCAAATGCAAAAAGGACATGACCCCGTCAGAGAGGCCATGCCCGCAAACGATAGGCGCTCCGAGCTCAGCTTCCCTGCGCGGGTATTATCCCGATCAGGTTCGGGGATCAGGAATTTCTCCTGTCTCAGCCGGAGTTAACTCCAGCTCTCCCAGCCAGCCGTAAAGCTGCACACCAGACTTTTGCACTTTATCTGTTATTTTATATTATACTGTATTTCCGGCTCCAGTCCAGAAACTAATCCAGAAGCTGCAAAACTTCGTCAGGTGTCTCCACCAGCACATCTGCCAGACTCTCCAGATCCTCACGCCTGCCCACACCGCAGAGCACACCAACAGCCAGGCCCACACCGGCATTGCGGGCGGTCTTCATATCTGTGGGAGTATCGCCCACAAACATCACCTCATCAGGTGTGAGCTCAAACTTACGGCAGAACTCCTCCACCGCGGCCGGGTCGGGTTTTTCCGCCCGGGAATCATCACCACAGGCCACAAAATCAAAATAATCGGTTATCTCCAGCTCCCGCATTATGGTCAGTGTGGAGGGGCGGCTGTCAGCTGTGACCAGCCCCAGATAAATATTTCTCTTCCGCAGGCGGCTGAAGAGTTCATGCAGATCGGCAGTCTCCTGCAGATTTTTCTCAAATTCGGCCCCGCCCGCAGCGCTTTCCATTACTTCCATGATCTCATCTATAAGTATATCCTCTCTGGCGATCAAACTCAAATCCTCTTTCTGCAGATAGCCGGCCAGCTGCCGGGCCGTGCGCTCCACACTGGCCGAGGCCAGATTCCCATCGGGATCTATCTTCTCCTCGATGGGATCGAGGCCGACTATCTTCAGCATATCCCGCTTAACCCTGCTGGAGCTGTTCTCATCGCAGTTAGAGAGCGAGGTCAGCTCATCCAGTATATCTTCGGCCACCCCCTCCACCACGGGCAGCCACAGTGTGTAGAAATCGATGATCGTGCCGTCCTTGTCGAATATTATACCCCTGATATCTGACAAGAAAATCCCCCCGATTGTATATCATCTTTAAATGTCATCTTGAATATCAAATATCATCTTTATTTGTCGTGATATTATTTTCATAACCCCTGTGATCACATTCGTTTTATTCGTAGCTGAGGGCATCGACAGGATCGAGACGGGCGGCTTTTATGGCCGGATAGAGGCCGAAGAAAACTCCGATAGCCAGCGAGAAGAAGAAGGCCAGAGCCACCGCCGAGGGTGACATGACCATGGGCCAGCCGCCGATATCTGTGACAACATAGGTGGCCAGCCAGCCCAGCCCTATACCCAGCACGCCGCCGAAGCCTGTCAGGCTGAGGGCCTCGAATAGAAACTGGCTGAGAATATGGCGCTTTTTGGCCCCCAGCGCCTTTCTGATGCCTATCTCCTGCGTTCTTTCCGTCACCGAAACCAGCATGATATTCATGATCCCGATACCGCCCACCAGCAGCGATATTCCGGCTATGCCCCCCAGCATGATGGTCAGTGTGGCCGATACGTTATCGAGCACATCGAGTATCTGATCCTGGCTGAAAATATTGAAATCGTCACTGCCCAGATAGCGCTGGAAGAAATAATCCAGCTGCTGGCGGGCCTGACGGGCCGGAACATGAGGCCCGGCCTGGGCAAAGTAGGTATCTACCAGATCATCCCGGGCCAGACGGTTTATGAAGGTGGTTATGGGCACATAGACCTGAGAATCCAGGTTGCCAGCAACCCCCTGGCCTCCCTCTTCCATGACACCGATAACATTAAAGCGCACACTGCGGCCGGCGTGTGAGATGGTGATTCTCTCCCCCACAGGATCGGAAGCTCCGTATATCTCCCGGGCTATATCAGAGCCCAGCACCACGGAATTTCTCACACCGTCCAGATCGGACTCGTTGATAAAGCGTCCCACTGCCGGGCCGAAGAGGTTGATGGGGGCATATGCGGGCTCTGTGCCCACAACTGTGGCCGAATAATTATCTCCCCGCCTTGTCAGCTGGCCCGAGCCCGATTTGGAGGGCACCACATTGGCTATGTCGGGCGAGCCCGCCAGAGCGGAGCGGGCCAGCTCCACTGTGAACTTATCCCTGATATCGGACGCACCGGGACCGAAGCCGGGGCTGACCCAGATCAGGTCCGAGCCCAGCCCCCTTATCTCGGCTGTGACCTGCTCCTGGGCCGATGATCCTATGGAGATGATCGAGATCACCGCGGCCACTCCGATGATAATTCCCAGCATGGAAAGAAAGCTGCGCAGCTTATTGACCCTGAGGCTGGAAAGTGCCATACGGATTATCTCTCTAAGCATGTTCTATCACCTCATCGTCTTCCAGCCTGCCGTCACGCAGGTGCAGTATCCTGTCGGCATATCTGGCAATATGGGGCTCGTGGGTGACCAGCACCACGGTATGACCCTGGCTGTTTAAATCCTGGAATATCTCCATGATCTCGCCGCCGGTATCTGTATCCAGGTTGCCGGTGGGCTCGTCGGCCAGCAGCAGGGAGGGCTCGTTCACCAGGGCTCTGGCTATGGCCACCCGCTGCTTCTGGCCGCCGGAGAGCTCGTTGGGCCAGTGTTCGAGCCTGTGGCCCAGGCCCACATCAGCGAGCACACTGCCGGCTCTGTCCTTTCTCTCCCGGCGGCCGACACCGCTGTATATGAGGGGAAGTTCCACATTCTCCAGGGCCGAACGGCGGGCCAGGAGATTGAACTGCTGGAAGACAAAACCCAGCTTTTTGTTCCTGATCCGGGCCAGCTCATCGTCATCGAGCTCGCCCACATCCACACCATCAAGCCAGTATTTGCCCCCCGTGGCCTTGTGCAAACAGCCCAGCACGTGCATCATGGTCGATTTGCCCGAACCGGAGGGACCCATTATGGAGACAAATTCGCCGTCCTCTATGATAAAATCGACACCGCGCAGGGCAGGGACTTCTATCTCCCCCTGATAATAGACCTTGCGCAGATCTTCAACCTCTATCATTAAAATTCGCCTCCCGGTGTGCCCGGAGGCGGGCCGGCCCCGGGCCCGAACTGCCAGTCCGGACGCACATCCTCCGCATACTGGTGAGCGTTGATCAGAATGCGTTGGCCTGCCTCCAGGCCTGAGGTTATCTCCACATTTATATCATCGCTCAGCCCCGTCTCCACCTCTGCAGGCTGAGGATTATATTCATCATCTACGGTCACCACATATTCCTGGCCTTCCCGCTCGTAGACGGCGGTGATCGGCACCAGCAGCACATCTTCCCTGGACTCGATGATGATATCGACATCGGCGGAATAGCCGCTGCGAAAGCGCTCATCATTTTCTGCGATGGATATCTCAGCCGGGACCACCACCGAACCGTTATCGCGCTTCGTTCCCCGCTCGATATGGCTCACCTCACCGGAATAGTTATTGTCCGGCAGGGCATCCAGGGAGATAACGCTCTCCATTTCCACTTCCACACGGGGTGCATCTATCTCATCCAGATCTATCTCCACGATATAACCGCTCTCATCCTGGACAGTTATTCCCGGGGTTTCAGCTGTGATTATATCCCCCTCTTCCAGGTCAAAATCGGCCACGGTGCCATCCAGGCGGGAGCGGACGGCTCTCTCCTCCAGCCGCTTTTCTGCCAGCTCCATTCTCAGCTCCTGCTCCTCTATCTCCCGCTCGCTGCCGCCGATGAGGGCCTGTTGATAGGCGTTGCGGGCCTGGATATAATCCAGATACTGCTCACTGTCATCGAGCCTGTAGAGCACATCTCCCGCCCGGACTTCATCACCGGGTTCGACCGGGATCTCATCTATTTCGCCCCCCTGTTCAGGGCGGTGGCTGCGGGATCTGAGAGGGGCCAGGTGTCCGGAGGTGGTTATCTCGCGGCTCAGCTCGCTCCTCTCCACCTCAGTCACCTGATGGGGCAATATTTCCGGCTGCTCCTCCCGGCCGGGGAAGAAAAACCAGTAGGCCGCACCTCCGGCCAGCAGGAGAATCAGTACAATTATGACTCCCTTTTTCTTAGTCACCATTTATGACCTCCTCGAACAGAAGCTGATCGAGGCTGCTGACCAGCTCGATCCGGTCGAGCAGCAGTCGGTACTCCGCTTCCTGTCTTTCCAGCCGGGCCTCCCGGCTGTCGAGTGATAGCTCCTCGATATCCAGCCTATCGGCCGCACCTCGCTCCAGGGCCGCCTCCTCTTTTTCCAGTTCCAGAGCGGACCTCTCCGCCTCCAGCTCTGCCGAAGACAGCTCCTCCTCGCTCCGGGACGCACTGTCGATAAGGCCTTTGAGCCGGCTGCTGAGACCGGATTCTAGCTCCTCTAAATCAGCTTCCAGGCTGGCGATATCGGCGCGAAATTCATCGTCCTCCAGCTCCTCCAGGCCGCTCTGGTAGAGGGCATAGGAGACACTGACAGAGGCCTGCCATTCACGCCCGGCCAGGTCCGGACTCCCGGCCGAAAAATCAACACGGGGAGCAAGTTCCTCCGCAAACCAGTCTCTTTCCCGGCGGGTTCTGGCCAGCTCCCTCTCCAGCCTCTCCCGTTCCAGTGAGGCAGCTTTCATCATCTCCAGCAGCTCATCCTCCGGAGTTCTGTCAGATTTAAGCTCCTCTGCCAGTCCGGCAAAGCTGTTCTGCAGCTGCTGCCAGAGGGGATCATCCAGGCTGTAAGCGGGCTCCGGCGCCGCGCCCAGCTTATCCTGCAGGCTGTCGCGGGCGGAACTCAGCGATCTCTCCAGTGAACTGACTGCATTCTCCAGCTGTTTTACCGCCAGCTCCAGCTCCCTTATCTCCAGCTCGCCGGCCTCACCTATCTTCCGGCGATCTTCAGCTCTCTTCAGCCTGGTCCTGCTCAGATCCAGGCGGGAGCCGGTCAGGTCGAGCTCCTCCTGCAGCAGGGCGATCTCCAGATAATCCCCGGTGATCTCCAGATAAAAATCCTCTCTGGCCTCCTCCAGCCCGGAGCGGGCCAGCTCCAGCTGATCCTCAAGCTGTTCGAGCCTGCGCTCGGCTTCTGCCGGCACACGGGGCCAGAGCTGATATCTCCCCTCGAGCGAGAGCGTGATATTATCGCCGGGATCGTCGGTATCTATGGGATCATCATCGAAATAGGAGATATCTCCCTCCAGTTCCAGGCCCGAGAGAAATGTGCGCTCCGCACTCAGGCCCAGCCTCAGCTCATCAAATGATTCCAGGTCATTATCGTCATTATCGGGATTTTGATCAAAATTTTCATCTGGTTCACCATTATTACCATTATCCCCATTAAAACCGGCAGGAAGGTCTATCGTCTCCTCGCGCTGGCCGCGTGTGTAGGAGCCGGTTGTCATCAGCTGCCAGCCAGCCCGGGCTTTAAGCTGCTTTATCTCGCGCTCTAAATCCTCTATCTGCTCGCGCTCTTCCCGCAGCTCCGGTGTGGTTTCGGCCGCTTCTTCCAGCACATCTGCCAGTGCTGGTCCCCCGGCGCTGACTGCCGCGGACTGCAGCATAACCGCCAGGGTTATGACGAACAGGACCATAAGAAATCTATTCGGTGAAGGCAGACAGGATCTCATCCCTGATCACCTCCAGATCGACTCCCAGCATCTCACGCAGCTCAAAATAGGCCGCCATATAGGAGGTCAGAGCCTGCTGTTTTTCCAGCTCTACCCGGTTTCTCTCCAGCTGGGCCTCATCCAGCTCAGTCCTGGAGATCAGACCGGCTTCACGCTGTTCTCTGGTGATGCGCAGATGCTCCTCCGCCTGCTCCAGGTTATCACCGGCCAGTTCCACCTGGCGACCGGCCTGATTGACACGGTGCAGCTGATCGAGAACGTCCTCTTCGACCTCCTCCCGCACCTGATCAACCTCAAGTTCGGCCAGCTCCAGATTGTTCTCCAGCTCCAGTATATCCAGTGAGGGGCTGTCGCTGAGCTCGGCCCTCTCCAGCTCAACCCGGGCCAGATCCCTGCTCAACCCGGCAGTCTCCAGCCTGGAGCTGTGGTCCAGAGCCATCTCCACAGCTTCCTGACGCCCGGGAATATTCATCTCCTCCAGTCCCACCAGTCTGGAGGTCAGGTAAGGGATGTATTCCAGCTCAAGTTTGGAGCGAAAATCCCTTCTTCTCTTCTCCAGGTCCGCTTCCGTCTCATCCCGCTCGTAGAGAGAATTATTAAGCTCCATCTGCTGGCGCAGAAGCTCGATCAGAGGCTCATAGCCGGCCTCAACTTCATCCTCAACCTCCCGCAGTTTGCGTCTGGCCAGCCCGACCTCCTCCTCGGCTATCTCCAGCTCTCGCTCCAGATTCTGCAGCTCCTGATAATCATTCATAAATGTCAGATATATCCCCAGCAGAGAAGAGCGGTACTGCTGCTGGGCCTGCTGGAATTGCAGCTCGGCCGATAGCTCCTGCAGGCGCGATTCGGTGCGTATCAGCTCCGCCTGGGCCTTATCATAGGCCACCCCGGCATTGCTCAGCTCCAGCTCGGCGATCTTGAGATCGGTGCTGTGCTCCTCCAGAAGCAGAAGAGCCTCCTCCAGACTGAGCCGCTCCTCTGCAGTCTCTTCTGCCGACACAGCCGGGCCCACAGCCGGGCCGGTCAAAAGCGCTGCTGACAGAACTATCGCCATTATCATCAGGACCAGAACCGTCACCTTTGCGGGCCGGACAGATTCACCTGTAGAACTGCTGCTCGAATTTTCTAAAACGCTGTTATTTTTCACCGGGCAAAACCTCCTAAAGGTCTAAGTATAATTATCTTTTGATAAGTATTATATGACTAATCGCCATTATTTGCAAGTCTTTTTTAAAATTTGCGCCACTTCAGTTTGCCAGGAGGCTGAATTTAAGATATAATAAAGAAAATCTGTATCTAAAATATATAGTATTTTTCCGGAAGCCAGATGAAATAGAGGTGGATTATATTGCCTGAAAAAAACTCAGAAAAACGCGTCGATCTGGATATAGTTGTGAAAAATCTGCTGGAGATCTATCCTCCCCTGCTCAAGAAGATCAACACCGGAGATTACATGCAGGAATACCGGCTCACCCCCAACCTGTGCCGGATACTATTCATACTGCAGAGCGATGAGATGCTGTCACTGTCGGAGCTGAGCCAGCGGATGGCCATGAACCGCTCCAACTGCAGCCGGGCTGTCGAGAAGCTCAGTGAAAAGGATCTGGTCAAACGGGAGACCGATCCCAGCGACAGAAGGCGGACACTTCTCAAACTGTCAGAAAAAGGCCAGAAGAGGGTGGAAAATCTGCGCCTGTATATCAGGGAGGAGATAAAAGAACACCTGGCTGAGCTATCAACCTCTGATATCGAGGTTCTCAAAAAGGCCTCGGAGGATATCCATGAGGTGCTCTCCAAGCTCAATTAACAGCAGAATGGGAGAATATTTTAAGTTAAAATCAAATTGTCAGGCACACAAAAAGGCCTGCCAGCTTTCCCGGGTTTCAAACCCCATTTATCGGGAAGCTGACAGGCCTTCGCTGTTTGTTAAGCTTTA
>CAYXAK010000052.1:2299-13410 GCA_964462585.1 uncultured Halanaerobiaceae bacterium | reverse complement strand
GTCGATATAGAGCCCGGGTTTCTGGAAAATGTGATCTATCTGCTGCTGGCCTGGGGTGGAGTTTATCTGCTCGTGATTGCTGTAGCCCGGCTGGCCGCTCATCAGCTGCCCGGCAGCGCCCGCCACAGGCGCACACTTGAATTTTTGATCATCTTTTCCAATGTGGGTTATATGGGGCTGCCGGTGCTGGGAGCTATATTTCCCGAATACGGTATCTTCTACGGAGCCATCGGTCAGATACCTTTCAACGTCATCATCTGGACCTATGGCATTTATCTTCTGCAGGAGAACAAGGAAGGGCTTGAGGCCAGAAACTTACTGCATATCTTTCAAAACAACGGCACACTGGCTTTAGGCATAGGCTTTTTCTTCCTGCTCACAGGCCTGAATCCGCCGGTGGCCGTGACAGAGGCTATCAATCTCATAGGTGATGCCACCTTTCCCATCTCCATGCTTGTTATCGGTGCTTCACTCTACGGCATGGACCTGCGGGAGATAGTGATAAAACCACAGCTTCTGGGGCTGAGTTTTTTCAAGCTTCTGCTGCTGCCGGCTTCAGTCCTTCTGCTGCTTTCCCTGACCCCCCTGCCGGGAATACTTGCCGGTGTTATCACGGTGCAGATAGGCATGCCTGTGGCAGCCAACAGCGTCATATTTTCCGCTCGCTTCCCCGGCGATGAGCAGCTGGCTTCGGAGGGAGTTTTTCTGACCACATCCCTTGCCCTTTTCACCATACCTCTTATCACCGCTCTGGTCACCCTTATGGTCTAGGAAAGTGGGTTACATTTCCAGCCTAAATCTTCACCCGTCCGAGTTGTTCCGGGCGGGTTTTTGTGTTATCTTTTACTCAGGAGATAAAGATTTTGAAAAGTGGAGGAATGACTATGGAGAAGATAATTGAGGTGCAGGACCTGGTCAAAGAGTTTGGCGATCTAACCGCTGTCAAAGAGATAGACTTTCATGTGAAAAGGGGCGAGCTCTTCGGCTTTTTGGGGCCCAACGGTGCCGGCAAGACGACCACGATCAAGATTCTCTGCACACTGCTGCGACCCAATTCGGGCCAGGTTAGAGTTAACGGCTACGATGTCCAGGAGGATCCGGCCTCTGTGCGCAAATCGCTGGGGCTTGTCTTCCAGGAATCGAGCCTGGACGAGAATCTGACGGCTGAAGAGAATTTGAGATTTCACGGCAACCTCTACGGTGTGGAAAGAAATACACTTAAAAAGAGAATAGATGAAGTGCTGGAGATGGTGGAGCTGAGCGACAGAAAAAAGGGCATAGTCAGAAAATTCTCCGGGGGTATGAAGAGAAGGCTGGAGCTGGCCCGGGGACTTCTGCATTATCCCCAAATCCTGTTCCTGGATGAGCCCACACTGGGACTGGATCCCCAGACCAGAAATCGCATCTGGGAATACATTCAGGAGCTCAAAGAGGAGAAGGATATCACCATCTTTCTCACCACTCACTATATGGATGAGGCCGAGTACTGTGATAGAATAGCGATCATAGACCACGGTGAGATCATCGCCCTGGACTCACCCGATCAGCTTAAATCCGATGTGGGGGGAGATGTGATCAGAATAAAGGTAAACGGTCAGGAGGAGAGGGTGCAAAAGGAGATAGAGGAGCGCTATGATGTGGAAGTGAGGTCAAACCGCGGCTATCTCTTCTTTGAGAAATATAATGGCGAAGAATTTGTGCCGGAATTTGTCAGCCAGTTCCGGGAGGAGATCAGGTCCATCTCACTTAACAGGCCCACGCTCGATGATGTTTTTCTGCAGCTTACGGGTAAGGAGCTCCGGGATGAGACGGCTGATGCCGGTGACAGAATGCGTATGCGCCACAGCAGGAGGAGTGATTGATATGCACGAGATGAGAGCAGTTTACACCCTGTGGCTTAGAGAGATAAAGAGGTTTTATCGGGAGAAGACGCGCATAATTGGCATGGTCATGCAGCCCCTGTTATTTCTATTTTTAATCGGCACCGGGCTCTCGGCCAGCCTGATGGAGGGGGAGTTCGATTACGTGCGTTTCATGTATCCGGGCATTATCTGTATGACTCTGCTCTTCACCTCAGTTTTCTCCGGGCTGTCGGTGGTGAGGGACAGGGAGTTTGGCTTTCTCAAAGAAGTTATGGTCGCTCCCATCACCAGAACTTCAATCGCCCTGGGCAAGACCTTCGGAGGCAGCTCCGTGGCGCTTCTGGGCGGAATGATACTGCTCTTTCTTTCACCTCTGGTGGGGGTTACGCTCTCAGCAGGTATACTGTTACAGCTGATCCCGATGATGTTTCTGATCGCCTTCGCCATGACTTCAATGGGCATATTGATCGCCGTTCCCATGGAATCCATGGAGGGCTTCCCCATGATCATGAATTTTCTCATAATGCCGATGTTCTTTCTCAGCGGAGCCATCTTTCCCATGGAAAATCTTCCGGGCTGGATGTCGGTGCTGATGCGCGTAAATCCCCTGGCCTATGCGGTGGACAGTCTGAGGAATATTATCTATGCCGGTGAGGGCCCGGTCATGATGACAGCTTACAGCCTCCCCTATAATATAGCCGTGCTCGTGATATTCGCTGCAGTCATGAACTTCCTGGCCGTGCTGGCCTTCAATATAAAGGAGAGTAATTGATATGAATACTGCAGACCGATCTGACAGCTGTACTGACAATATAATGGTCCAGGGAACCTGCTCCGCTGCCGGAAAGAGCGTTCTGGTGGCGGGTATCTGCCGCCTTCTCAGGCGTAGAAATATCAATGCGGTTCCCTTCAAAGCACAGAATATGTCGCTTAATTCCCATGTGACCGATGATGGTGGAGAGATGGGCATAGGACAGCTCTTCCAGGCGGAAGCAGCAGGGGTTGAGCCGGATGTGCGCATGAATCCGGTCCTGTTAAAACCCCGCGGAGAAAAGGGATCACAGATGATCATCAATGGTGAGCCCCGGAAGGATTTGAAGGCGGCTGAATTCCATGAATATAAACCTCAGCTGAAGTCTGTAATCCATGAGGCCTACAGCCAGCTGGCGGCAGAGCATGAGGTTGTCGTGCTGGAGGGGGCAGGCAGTCCGGCCGAGATAAACATGCAGGATAGGGATATCGCAAATATGGGCATGGCCCGGATGGTATCGGCACCGGTTCTCCTGGTCGGCGATATCGAGCGGGGTGGAGTATTCGCTTCACTCTACGGTACTGTTGAGCTGCTGCCTCCTGAGGATAGAAAGCGCATAAAGGCACTTATCATCAACAAATTTCACGGCCGCAAGGAGCTGCTCAACTCCGGCCTCGATCAGCTGGAAGAGATGATGGATATACCATTTATGGGAGTTCTGCCCTACATAGATCTGGCTCTCGATGATGAGGACAGCCTGAGCCAGAGATTGAGCTCATCCCCGTCAGGAGAAGAGGGGCGGACTGATGCTCAGGACTGTAATGAGAGACAGCTGAGGGAAAAGGAATACGAAAAGCTGGCCGATATGCTGGAGGAGCATCTGGATTTAGAGCTTCTGGGGGATATTATCGGCCGCAGTGATCTGAACTGAATTTTAGATAATTTGCTGTGAATTTGCAGGAGGATTGGGCTGATGAGGGCCGTCCACAACTTCCATACCCTGCACCTGCAGCGAGATATCCGGTTAAGCTGTTTTAGCTGTTTTTAATAACGCAGCCAGCGCAGCACCTCGCGGGGGCTGGCTGATTTGCCGTACATGAGCATGCCGACACGGAATATTCTGGCCGCCAGCGCCGTCAGCAGAATGCTGGTTAAAATCAAAATGGCAGCGCTGAGTATGATCTCCCAGGTGGCTATGGCGCCCAGGGCGATGCGGGCTATTGCTATAATCGGTGCTGTCAGCGGAAAGAAGGTGGCACCCCGGGCCAGAACGCCGGTGGGATTGCTAAAGACCGGACCGGCTATGATAACCGGCAGCACCGGCAGCATAAAGACCATGCTCTGAGCATTTGTGGCGCTCTGCAGATCCTCCATGGTGGCACCAACTCCGATATATACTGCGGCAAAGAGGAGATAGCCCAGCAGCCCGAAGAGTATGAAAAGGGGCAGGGCCGGGTTGAAGAAGGCTTCCAGCACGGGAAAATCGAAGAAATAGTCGGCCAGGGGCAGCCCTATTCCGAACCAGACTCCTATCTGGATCATGCCCAGCATCAGATGGCCCACCATCTTGCCCGCCATCAGGCTTTTGGCCGAGGTGGAGGAGAGGATAATCTCGGTCATCTTCTCCTTTTTTTCCTTGAGGGCACTCTGCATGAGCATGGTGCCCGAGGTCAGTATGAGAAAGAAGACACCGCCCCCGAAGATGAGGGCCGATATCAGCCTGAAGTCCATACTGCCTGCACCTTCATCGAGAGATACGGGATTGATGCGGGCGCCGGCCGTAAGCTCCTGTACCAGCTCTCTTTCCACCCCGTGTCTTTCTATTCTGTACTGCTGCAGGGTTTCGCTGAAGACCCTCTCCAGAGGGGCGAAGGTCTCCAGGGGAGTGTCGAAGGTGTAGAGGTCGACACTGCCGCCACCAGTAAATTCTTCATCGAGTACAAAGTAGCCGTCAGCTCCGGCTGCTTCAGCCTCAGATCTTATCTCCCCGGCCGGGCCCTGAAAGCGGTTGAAACTGAAGCGCTCATTCAGATCGGCGGCTGCGGTATTGAAATGCCTTTCCAGCTCCTCCGACTCCACCGCATAATAGAAGGTGCGGACCGGCGGTTCGCTGATCTGTCCCAGCAGTGTGGGCAGCCCCCCGAAAAGCAGTATCAAAAGCGGTGTGAGAAAGACCCCGATGATAAACTGCTTATTGCGCAGATTCTGCATTATCTCCCAGCCTGCAATCCTAGCTGACTTTTTCATGGAGGATACCCCCTCTGGCCACGCGCACAAATATATCGTGAAGTGAGATACGGCTGATCGAAATTTCCCGCACTTCCATGCCGCCGGGAAGTGACCGCATGAACTGCTCCGGCCTCGCCTCGGCGGTGAGCAAAAGCTGCCAGTTATGCTTATCGCGGCGGTGTTTTTCTATAAGCGCTGAATCCTCGATGAACTTTTCCATCTTCTGCTCATTGGCAGCGCTCATTTTCACCCTGTAGTTACCGTAGTTTTCCTTGACATCCTCCAGCCGCCCTGACAGCACCTCCTGTCCGTGATCGAGAAAGAAGATGCGGTCACAGAGCTCCTCGACCAGGTTCATTCTGTGGCTGGAGAGCATGATGGCCATACCCTCCTCAGCCAGACCGGCGATCTCCTCGATCATGACATCCTGGCTGACAGGATCGAGCCCGGAGAAGGGCTCATCAAGAATGAGAAGTTCCGGATCGTGCAGGATGCTGGTGATAAACTGCACTTTCTGGGCCATTCCCTTGGAGAGCTCCTCAATTTTGAGGGAAAAACAGTCCTCCAGCTCAAATTTTTCCAGCCAGTCCCTGCCGCGGCTGTGGGATTCGCCTTTGCTGAGACCCTTGAGCCCTCCCAGAAAGGCAAAGATATCTTTGACCTTTGCCTGCTGGTAAAGCCCTCTTTCCTCGGGCAGATAGCCCACCATATTCTGCCAGTTATTCTGTTTTCTCTCCGGGGAGAGAGAAAATTCTATGCGGCCGGAGTCAGGAGCCATAATATCCATGATCATGCGTATCAGGCTGGTTTTGCCGGCACCGTTGGGGCCCAGCATTCCCGTTATTTCACTTCTGTTCACCTGCAGTGAGATATTATCCACGGCAACCTTTTTCTCATAGGCCTTGCGCACATTTTCGACCTTCAGCACGGTATCCACTCCAGTTCATCCTTTCCTGCCCCATGGCATAAAATATTGATTATATCAGCGGGATAGCTCTTCCAGCAGCGAGCTGTAGAAGCGCTCGAATCTGCCCTCCGGAAGCTCCTCCTCATCATTCCAGGTGGCGGAGATGAAATATTCGCCTTCATTTTCATCTTTGAGCAGATGGGTGTAATTGACCACACCGGGTTCGGAGCCGCCCTTGAAGGCTATTCTCTCCCAGTTTTCGGGATCGGCCGGACCGGGATTGATGGTCATAAGATCCAGTCTGCCCACTTCTTCCATCAGCTCGGCCAGTTCTCTGGTGCTGAAAAACCATTCCACATCCAGAGCTCGAACTTCCTCAAAGATATCTGCAGAAGGAAGTTCTTCATCTTCCAGCTCCTGCAGAATGTCATATTTTTTCTCAGCATCTGCCCCTCTGTATCTCTCCAGAATTTCAGCACGCCCGGGATCCTTGAGTATAAAGGCCTCCCTGGTGGTGAAAAAGGGGCGGTTATGCGGTGATATCTCCTCTATCTTTTCCCGCCCCAGCTCATTTATCAGCATATCGGTGGCGGTGTTATCGCTTCTGGAGATCATCCTGCCTGCCAGTGATTCCAGTGTAAAGCTAAAGCCGGCTGGCCAGTTATGCAGTTCACCTGTGGGCAGGCTTCTGTCCTGTTCGCTCAGTGTGAGTGTATCCGACCAGCTGCGCTCACCGGCCTCAATCTCTCCCTCCAGAGCTGACAGCACGGCCAGCTTGAAAGTTGAGCCCACCGCCAGCTCTTTCTCCGGTTCATGGGAGATGATCTCCTCGCCGTCAATTTTGACCAGCAGGCTTACATCCCCCGAAAATTCAGCAAAATCTTCGACTATATCCTCCAGCTCGGCCCCGGTCTCGGTGGCGCTGAGAAAGTAGATGCTTGTGACCCTGTCGTCAAAGACTGCAAACTGCATATCCAGCCGGCCCTTTGTGTAATTTATTTCATAGAGATGGTCGCCCGTTCGTTCGATATTTTCTATCTCACCCAGCTCCCGGCTGAACTCATCCCTGACTTCCAGCAGCTGATCGATATCGATCTGATCCAGCAGCTGCTGGGAGTACATATCTTCCTCCAGCTCATCAGCTCTGAGAAATTCCTCCAGAAGCTCCATCTCGTACTCAGGATCAGCCGGCTCTGCCGCCTCCGCCGGAGCTGAGAGGATAAGCAGAGAAGCAATCAGCAGTATCAGTGCTGTAACCACAATACGGTCTCCAGAGAAGAACCTCATATAAATTTATTCCTCCTCCTTAAAGCAGTCATAATTTCAATCGCTGTTTTCATCTTCATTTTCCAGAAAGAATATCCTTTCAACCTCTGTTTCCATCACAGCGGCAATTTTCAGAGCCAGCTCAAGTGAGGGATTATAATTACCTCCCTCCAGGTGAGTGATGGTCTCCCGGCGCACCCCCACCTTTTCGGCCAGCTCCTGCTGGGTGAGATCGTGACGGGCTCTTAATTCTTTCAGGCGATTTTCCATTCTGGCCATATTCATATCCCCCTGTTTTCAAAGTATGCGAGCGAGAGCGAGTAGGTGAGAATTTGGGCGGCAAAAATTATGCCCACCAGAGTATTAACAGGCGGGCCAGAACCTTAATGAGCATGCTTTAGTGTGCTGTTAATAACCTAATGTTAACTATATAATACATTTAGCTAAAAGTATAGCACACAAATAGAGGCCTGTCAAAGAAGAATTATTAAACTCCAGATTGTGTTTTCCAGATCGTATATGCCAGCAGCTCAAATAATAACTAAATTATTTTTCATTCAGGCAAAATAATTTCCAACAGTTAGCCTCCTCATACGTTATATATGAATGAGAAGTTTTTAAGGAAAAATCAGCAAGTTTGAGAGGAGGATGCACCCATGCTAGGATTTAACATGGCTCAGATGCAGTTAGAGCGCAGCCGCAGGGAGAAAAAACACTCCAGTCTGCGGGAGAATTACCGGCGTGAGATTCTGAACCAGAATGACTTCGAAGAGATTAATTAACTTACTAATAAATGCAAAGGAGGAATAAATTATGTCAGAAAAAAGGAACCGCACGCGAGATGGTGAAGTAAATAATAAGGATAAAAAGGGAGGGCGGAGAAATATGAAGGATGATGGGAAAAAAGAATTTGCCGGCGAAATTAAGAAGATGGGCATACTGGATCTGACGGGTATGAAAAGCGCCGAAGAGCTAAAGAAGACGACCCGCATCGAAAAAGTGGGCACGGTCCTGGTGCCGGAGGATTTGATGGACACCTTCATGAATATCTCCATGGAAAAGGTTGGAACTATAGTCCCCGTGCCCCGGGATCAGGAATACAAAATAAGGACGGGACAGATGGAGTTAAGCCCGGGAATGCTGGCCGCGGGTGATGAGGATACCCGCCTTATTCTGGTGGGCCAGGGCATCATGAAGGAACCGGTGGAGGAGATAGGCTATGGCTCCCTTTATCTCAGCGGGCAGTTTCTCTTTCCCCGGGACAGTCAGCCAGTGCTGGAGGACTCTATCGAACATGCCACAGGCCAGCTGATGTATTTCAGGGGGAGCAATCCCCGCATCTTCACAGGTGAACAGAAATTTTCCGCGGCCTTTTTTGAGATGATAGAAGACCCCATGACTATGATTCTGGTGGGGACGACCACTTTTTCTGATGATGTAACAGCCGAGCTTTTACAGGAAAAGGTTGAGGAGATTGTTATGGTGGGAGAGATGGTTGCCTCCGAAGAGATCATTTCGGTTCTGCAGTTTCTGGCCGAGCACTGTGTGGGTGAGCTGAAAACCCATGAGGAAGCCGGAGAGGGCGAAGAGGAATAAAAAAAGTTCTCCCCTCAGCAGCGGCCGGATTCGAAAGCATGGAGGCAGAGGAAAGTTTCGGGGGAGTGAATTAAATATGTCGGAGGTCAGCAAACAGAAAATTTTTGATGAGCTATTTTCGCAATATCACCAGGCGGTATTTGGATTTTTTCTGGCCAAAACCTCTCACAGAGAGCGGGCGGAGGATCTGCTCCAGGAGACTTTTCTCAGGGTCTGGAAAAACATCGAGGACCTCAGAGGGGAGAGCACCTCCCGGATGAAATCCTGGATATTTCGGGTGGCCCGCAACCTGCTGATTGATTTTTACAGGAGGCGGGATACGCGCCGCTCCTCCCGGAAGGAGTTAGAGAGGGGAAGCCAGAATTTAAAAAATTACAGCCGCAACGGTGTGGCCAAAAAAACCCATCAGGATGATATTCTGGCCAGACTGGATGAGGAGATAAAATCTCTGCCCGGGGAGGAGAGGACCATTTTGCATATGTCCGTTATGGGTGAGCTCTCCAGCCAGGAAATTGGGGAAGTTCTGGAGATGCCACCAGGCACGGTGAGATACAGGCTGCACGAAGCCCGCAGGAGATTAAAAAAGAGGCTGAAGATAAAGGAAGAGGAGGTATAGCCATGACCGGTGAAAGCAGACTGGATGAACTTTTGCAGGCCTGGAAGAAGGAGAAGTCTCTGGACCGGAATAGAGCTAAAAATATCAGGGATAAGATCACAGCGGGAGAGGTTCACAGTCATGAGAATAAAGAGGAGATGAGCGATGCCGCCGGAGGGCAGAATCCAACCGGTGATCACCGCTGGTGGTTTAAGCTCTACCAGGAGACAACAGTGGAGAGCATAAACCGCGTCAACGCCGCCTTTGATTATGGTTTTAAATCGGCCTGACAGGGAGGAATAATTTGATGCAGACCATAGATTTTGCCAGGTATCTGGATGAATACGATGAGACCTCCGGTCTCTATCCCGATCGTCTCATGGAGATAGGGGCTGAATACCATGATAAGGGATATCTCACCAGGGATGAGCTCTATGATCTGGCCCATCTCAACTCCACCCGCAGCTCCTATCATGTAAAGAGAAACCCGGCACGGCGGGTGGAGAAAGTGACCTGTACCGCCTATGGGCTGGATGATGATTTCTGCCGTCTGGCTCTCTACATAAGCCTCAAAGGTGTGGCCACTCCAACCGCTTCGGCCATACTGACCTCTCTGGATGATAAAGAGCACTGTGTCATAGATACCAGGGTCTGGGCCACACTGTGGCGGCTGGGCTATTTTCGGGAGGAGAAAGAGCGCTTTCAGCCCGAAGATTATCTTGAAATAATTGATATAGTGCGCCGCATGGCGGAGAAAACCGATTTCACCACTGCCGAGATAGGATATGCACTTTTCGCCTATGATACTGTACATAGAGAGGGAACACTGCATTAATGGAGGAGGCTTAAAAGATGGACTTATTTGAGATAACCGCCAGGGGTGAGAGGATTATCAAGCCGGATTTAGAGCTGGAGATGGAAGAAATCGCAGGCAGTTCTTTGAAAGCTGTGAAGATAATCAGCACTGCTCTGGGCCTGGACTGGAATAAAAAAGAAAAGAAGCTGCGGGAGAAAGCCCCCTATACCGACGAGGAGGCTCAGTATCTGGAGGAGCTGGTGGCACTGGCCGAAAAGGTTCAGCAGGTCAAAAGCTGGAGGGAAGGTATCGAGGAGGAATATGATGATCTGGAGAGTGAAGAAGTCCTGGGCGGCAAGCTTAAACTGAACGAGAGAGAGGAGGAATATCTGGAAGTAAAAGAACAGCTGAGAGGCGAGGAGATGACGGCCATCATAGATTTTTATGAACTGATGGTCGATTTTATGCATATGCAGAGAGAAAAACTCAAGTGAGGCCCTTGACCTCAAGTTAACTCCATGCTGTATACTGCTCTCAAAAGCTTAAGGGAGGGCAGAAAGCATGGAATTTGTTGATGTTGGGAGAGATAAAATTTCACGTCTGGGTGTGGGAACCTACAGTTTGAGCGGAGTTTACGGGGAGAAGGATCTTGACCAATTTCGATCGATGCTAAAAGAGGCGATAACGGCAGGTGTAAATTTAATCGATACCGCGCCGGCCTATGGGTCGGCGGAGAAAGTTGTGGGTGAAGTTATAGCACCACGGAGGGATCAGCTATTCATTTCCACCAAAACAGATGCTGGATTGGGCGGTGAGGGCAGCCTGGCGCCGGCAGATATCAAAGAAAGCTGCCATCGGAGTTTAAGGCGGCTTAACACAGATTATGTTGATATCTATCATGTTCATTATCCCGATCCCGAGACTGAGGTGATGGATACGATACAGGCCCTGGAGGAGTTAAAACAAAGTGGCCTTATTCGGGAATACGGGCTCAGCCATCTGCCCCGGTGCTGGCAAAAGCAGTTTTTACAGCGGGGGGATATATTCTCAATGATGGGTGAGTATAATCTTCTGAATCAGAGCTATCTGCTGCAGAAATTAGGGAGCCA
>CAYXAK010000052.1:0-2199 GCA_964462585.1 uncultured Halanaerobiaceae bacterium | reverse complement strand
TGGGTGAGTATAATCTTCTGAATCAGAGCTATCTGCTGCAGAAATTAGGGAGCCAGGATATGCTGAAGATCGCCTTCAGTGTTACGGGAAGAGGACTCCTGACAGATAAATTTGCCGATCTCGAAGAAGATGTGAAGGGGGAGGGGCAGATCAGAAGCCGGCTTGATGAGGGGGATATAAGGAGAATCGACCCTCAATTTCGCCGGGATAGACTGAAGATGGCGGGCGCGGTGAGAGAGGAGCTTGTGGATTTATCCCGGGAGACCGGTCATAAACCGGTGCAGCTGGCAGCTGCCTGGGTGCTGGCACAGGAAGAGGTGGACTGTATTCTGGGAGGTCCTGGTACACCAGCTCACTTTCAGGAGCTCAGGATCGGGGCGGAGATCAAACTCGATCGGGATATTTACAGCAGACTGGAAAAGCTGCGGGAAACCGAGCAGAGAAAGCTGGAGGAGCGTTCTGCACTCACCATCGAAAATATTATAACTTCTACCTCCCGGGGAAGCCGGGCGGATAAAAGGCCGGCATCTCCGGAAGATTTCATCTATGCTCTGGATACAATCGCTGTTTATGGTGAGCTGCCGGCCGAACTGGAGAGAGATGTTATTCCATTGATGCGGCAACTATTGAGAATGAGGGGAGCTGACGGGCTGAGTCTAAAGGGAAGACAGGGTAGAATAATTGAGAGGATTGAAGAATTATACCGGGCCAGCATACTGGACCGGCCTGGGAAATTCCGGGAAAGATAGGGTGAAAGAAGAATGAAGATAGGTGAATTTTCCCGCAGGGCGGGAGAGACGGTCGATACACTGCGCTATTATGACCGCATTGGACTTCTGGTGCCCGGACGGGGGGAGTGTGGAAGCCGAATTTACAGTGAAGAAGACCTGGATAAGATGAAGGAAATACAGATATTAAAATCGCTGGATTTTACACTGGAGGAGATCAAAACAATTCTGGATCTGGACAGTGAGCTGGATGAATGCCTGGAGAGGGGTATGAGCAAATCGGAGGTCTTTCAGGCTAAAGAAGAGGCTGTGGGGGAGCTGAGGAAGCTTATCGGGGAAAAGCTGGAAGAGCTGGCCAGAAAGGAAGAGGAGATCAGGAAGGCCCGAGATCGTCTTAAGGAGATTAAAAGCAAGCTGAGATCACCAGAAAAATCGAGGGGAGAATAGAGATGGAGAAGATTGAACGCAGGAATTCTGGTGTATGTGAGATATGCAGTTTAAGAAAATAAAGGAGCTGAGCTGCTGTGAGCGAAGAAGATTTAAGAATCAGGGGGTTCAGGGAGGGAGACTATCCACTTCTGGTGGAGGTGGACAGGGCTGTCTTTCCGGAACGCAGCTGGCGGGAGGAAAATTACCGCCAAGCCGATGAGAACAAACCGGAAAAATGCCTGCAGCAGAGATATGTGGCACTGCTGGGGGATGAGGTGATAGGACACGGATATTTCACCCAGCTGGAATGGAGCTATGAACCCGGCAAATTTTTTATATCCCTTAAGATACTGCCGGATTATCAGGGCCGGGGTTTTGGCCGTGAGTTTTTTCTTCATCTGCTGGCAGAACTGGAGCCTCATGATCCCTGTAAACTGGAGTCCTATACCCGTGAGAATAAACCCAGAGCAGTTCGTTTTCTCAGAGATAGAGGTTTTGAGGAGACAGGACGAGAGTGGGAGCAGGAGCTCCAACTGGATGATTTTGAGGCGGAAAAATTTGCCGGCATTCTGGAAAAGGTCAGGGCCAGGGGTTACAGTTTAACATCTCTGGCCGAGCTGAATATCGATGAGAACTTAAAAAGAGAGCTCTATGAGCTGGTGGAGGAGGTCAATCAGGATATTCCCTCACCCGTGGAATACACCGGTGTGGATTACGATAGCTTCAGCCGCACCTTCGCCCGGGTTCCGGGCTTTTATCCTGCCGGCTATATTATAGCCCGACAGGATGAAGTTCCGGTGGGCATCAGCTCCCACTACAGAAGGCCTGATGGAAGCACACTCTATGTGACATTAACAGGTGTGAGAAGAGAGCATAGGGGCAGAGGGCTGGCCACCGCTATGAAGGTAAAAGCGGCAGAAACAGCCCGGAGGGAAGGTTTTAAGCGCATCACCGCTACCAACGAGATAGAACATGAGGCCATGCTGCATATAAATGAAAAACTGGGATTTGTGAAAAAGCCGGCCTGGATAAGTTTTGCCAG
>CAYXAK010000051.1:2109-13677 GCA_964462585.1 uncultured Halanaerobiaceae bacterium | reverse complement strand
ATCTGGGAGGTCTTTATCGATACCATCGTCGTCGGAACAATGACAGCTCTGGTCGTGCTGGTCACAGACGCCCTGCCCACAGGTGCAACCGGTGTGGTTCTGGCCAGTGAGGGCTTTGCCCGGGGACTGCCAGGGCCCGGCGGAATGATTATAAATATCAGCATAATCATCTTCGCCTACACCACCATGCTCACCTGGTCCTTCTACGGTGAGGAGAGCTGGAGATATATCTTCGGCAAGAAGGCCACCTATCCCTACAGAGTGATCTTTCTCATCTTCCTCTTTGTAGGCGCTGTCGGCGCTTTGGAACCCATCTGGCTGCTGGCCGATACGCTCAACGGTCTCATGGCCGCTCCCAACCTGATAGCGCTGATAGTTCTGGCCAGGGTGCTGACCAAAGAGAAAGACGACTATCTCACAGAGCACAGAGAATCGGCCTGATATAAGAAATCGGACTTGTAATATGTGTCAGCGGCTGTAAGATGGCAGCCATAAAATGACAGATGATGACAGGAGAAAATTGAGCAATCAGCCCGGCCTCGGCCGGGCTTATTTTTTTGGGCAGAAAATTAATATCCCAGCGGGCAGGAATGAGGCTTCAGTGTGAGGAATAAGTTAATTAGCAGCATCTATCAGGGTTATGAATATGTTGATTGTGGATGCGGACAGGGGGTAAAAATGTGATTCTGGCCGTAGATGTGGGAGGCACACATGCAGATGGAGTTCTGCTGCGGCAGGCTGCCGGCGGTGAAAATGAAATGATTAAGCTGGCCGGCTCTGTCAAGATAGCGGTGGAGGATTTCGGCCTGGAAAATGCTGTCCTGCAGGTCATAGAGAGACTTCTGCACAGGGCGGATTCTGCCGCAGCCGGTGGGGAGAAGCCGTTAGAGCGCGCCGTCATAAGCACCACACTGACCACCAACGCCCTGGCCCAAAATCGGGCCGATCCGGTGGGGCTTATATTGATTCCGGGGCCGGGCCTTGATATAAGATACAGCAGGTTCGGTGACGAGAACTTCATACTTTCCGGCTATGTGGACCACAGGGGCAGGATCGTGCGTGAGCCCTCCCGGGAGGAGGTCATCTCTGCCGGCAGAGAGCTGGCCGGGTCCGGCCTGGAGAATGTGGCCGTGGTCGGCAAGTTTTCCGTGCGCAACCCGGAGCTGGAGCTGAAGGTGAAAAAGTGGCTGCAGGAATCGGAGTCTGATTTCAGGAGGGTTGTCACGGGTCATGAGCTTTCAGCCTCACTTAACTTTCGCCGCCGGGCGGCCACTGCCTGCTGCCATGCCGCGGTCAGCCGGCTGCATGAGGAGTTCAGAGAGGATATAAGGGCTGTGCTCTCAGAACATCTGCAGTCAGATGAGCTCTATTTTCTCAAGAGCGACGGCGGCACCATGAGAGGAAAAAAGGGGGAGGCCGGTGCCGTAAGATCGGTAAAATCGGGACCGGCTGCCAGCATCATGGGAGCCATGGTCCTGACCGAACTCAAAGACAGCGGCTTCATAATAGATATAGGCGGCACCACCACAGATATATCGTTCTTCCTCAACGGCGATCCTCTGCTGGAACCCCGGGGAATGAAAATTGAATGGTGGGATACGCTCATAAGAGGGCTCTTTTCCCGTTCGGTCCCTGCCGGCGGTGACAGCCGGCTGCAGACCGGTGAGGAAGCTGGTTTGATCGAGGTCGGGCCCGGTCGCAGGGGTCAGCCGGCAGCTCTGGGTGGGCCTGCTCCCACCCCCACCGATGCCCTCCTGCTGCTGGAGGAGCTGGAGGAGCCGGAAGAGGCGGAGGGGTCTTCAATTTCCCGGGATTATGATCTCTCCCGGGCGGAGTCCGCCCTGGAAGATCTGGGGAATGTGACCGGCCTTACAGCCCGGGAACTGGCCCGTAAGAGCCTGGAAGAGCTGACGGAAATTATAGCCGATGCCTGCCGGAATATCAGGAGTGAGCTTCAGGGCAGGCCGGTCCACACCATCGCCGAGCTTCTGGAGGATGTCAGCCCCGATCCGCAGGTGATCATCGGCATGGGCGGACCTGCGGCCAGCATAATCCCCCGGGTGGCAGAAAGACTGGATCTCGACTTTGAGATTCTACCCCGGGCCCGGGTGGCCAATGCCATCGGTGCCGGCTGTGCCCGCCCCACGCTGAGAACGACTGTGCGGGTCGATACCGAGAGGGAGCAGCTGACGGTCCCCCAGCTCGGTATAAGCCGCAGCTTTCGCAGAGGTGAGAGCTTTGATCGTGAGCGGGCGGAGGAGCTGGCTCTGGAGCTGACAGAGGAGAGATATGACGGCAAAGATGCCGGTGTGGAGATAGTCAGCAGCGAGGTCTTCCCCACCGTTTCGGGATTTAGAACAACCGGTGAGATCATGGAGATCACAGCCCAGATCAAGCCGGGCCTGCTCTATAAATTCTCCCCCGGGGAGGTGGATTTTCATGCACAGGACTGAAAAGCCCCTGGCCGACAGCCGGCTGGGCCTCATCTTCTTTCCGGCCTTCGACTGGCAGATATCGCCCTCCCATCCCGAGCGCAGTGAGAGGCTGCTCTATACCAGAGACCAGATATTCGAGGAGGGTCTGATGGATATTGAAGGCCTGGAGGAGTTTAATCCCCGCCTTCTAGAGGCCGGCAGTGTCGGGGGCACACATATATGTGTGCCGGACTGTGAGGATATGGTCACTGAGCCCCACCTGATCTCGGCCGGAGGTGCGGTCAGGGCCGCCGAACTTGTCGTTGAGGAGGAGGTCGAAAAGGCCTTCGCCCTGATCAGGCCGCCCGGCCATCACGCCTTTCGTGTGGTGCACGGTGCCCGCGGTTTCTGCACCATCAACAATGAGGCCATAATGGCCGACTGGCTCAAACGCCGGTATCCCGATCTCAAACTGGCCTTTATCGATACCGATGCCCATCATGCCGACGGCACCCAGGATATATTCTACAATGATCCTGATGTGCTCCATATCTCGATCCATCAGGATGGGAGGACACTCTTTCCGGGCAGCGGTTCAGTGCGGGAGCTGGGTGCTCCGGCGGCATTTGCCCGCACGCTCAATCTGCCCCTTCCTCCCGGCACAGGTGATGAGGGCTTTATCTATGCCCTGAATAATCTGGTGCTGCCGGTGCTGGAGGATTTCCAGCCCGATCTGGTCATAAATGCCGCCGGCCAGGACAACCATTTCTCCGATCCCATCACAAATATGAATGTGACGGCCCGGGGCTACGGTCGCATAAACGAGCTGATAGACCCCGATCTGGCCGTGCTGCAGGGTGGATATGCCATAGAGAGTGCCCTGCCCTATGTCAATGTGGCTGTGATACTGGCCATGGCCGGACTGGATTATTCCGGAGTTATCGAGCCGGAGATCGAGTCCGGGCGGTTTTCTCCGGAAGAATCGGTGCCGGAAGGTGTGAAGAGATCGGTCGAGAAGCTGAATGAGAGCTGGCAGAGGCGGGATGAGGCCCTGCTGACAGAGGAGTTCAGCGAGGTCGGTGATTTCTACCGGCGTGAGAAGAGCATATACTATGATACGGATAACATCCGGGAGACCCGCCAGGAGCATATCAAAATATGTCCGGACTGTCCGGGCTATCTGGATATAATATCACAGGCCAGCTCCGGGGCCTTTTCCGGCCGCAGAATAAAAGCTGTCAGCCTCCCCCACGGTATCTGCGGGGACTGCCGCAAGGAGGCCCGGAGCAGATTCGAGGAGCTTCTGGAGCAAGAGGCGGGCCGGGGTAAATTCGATCACATATACTGGCAGGACAGGGAGACTGGAGAATTGATCTCACAAAATATTTAAAGGAAAGGAATGGTCTAAATGTCGGAAAAAAACAGCGATCTGGGCAGACGCAGGATAGACTTTGACAGGCTTGAGATTCCCGTGCTGGAGCGCTTAAAGTCAGAATGGCAGGAGGAGAAGCCCCTGGAGGGCAGCAGAATTTCCTGCTGTCTGCATATAACCACCGAGACAGCGGTGCTGATGGAGACGCTGAACGCAGGTGGAGCGGAGATCAGGCTCTGTGCCTCCAATCCCTTAAGCACCCAGGACGATGTGGCCGCCTATCTCAACGATAAGGGGCTTACAACCTACGGCAGAAGAGGTGAGAGCGAGCAGGAGTTCTATGAGAATATAGAGAATACACTGGCACATGATCCCCATGTTCTGATAGATGATGGCGGTGATATGACGACAGCCTATATGGAAGAAAAAGGCCCGGATTACGGTGAGTTCCGGGGTGTCTGTGAGGAGACCACCACGGGCATAAACCGGCTTAAGGCCATGGCCAATGCCGGTGAGCTGCCCTTTCCCGCCGTCGATGTCAACGGGAGTCGCATCAAGCATCTCTTCGACAACTTCTACGGCACAGGCCAGTCCAGCATCACCGGGCTGCTGGCGGCCACCAACCGCATGATTGCCGGCAGCGACGTTGTGGTGGTGGGCTACGGCTTCTGCGGTGAGGGCATTGCCCGCGATGCAGCCGGCCTGGGTGCCAGAGTCCACGTGGTGGAATGCAGCCCTGTTAAGGCACTGAGGGCCTCAATGGATGGCCACAATGCAGTCGATATGGATCAGGCGGCAGAGATAGGCGATATATTCGTCACCGCCACCGGCAACAAGCACGTCATAGATGGCGGGCATATAGAGAAGATGAAGGACGGGGCCATACTGGCCAATGCCGGCCATTTCAATGTGGAGATAAACCTGGACTGGGTGGAGGAGAAGAGCAGCGGCAGTGAGAGAGTGAATGAGCACACCGTCAGATACGATCTGGAAAACGGCAAAAGCGTGCACGTGGTGGCCGAGGGCAGGCTGGTAAACCTCTGCGCCGGCCAGGGTCATCCGGCAAGTGTCATGGATATGAGCTTTGCCGGCCAGGCCCTCTCGGCTGAATGGCTGTGGAGAGAAGGCACTGTGCTGGATGCCGGGGTCCATTCTGTGCCGGAGGAGATAGAGAACAGAATTGCCGAACTCAAGCTGGAGAGCATGGGCATGTCCTTCCAGGAGCTCACACCGGAACAGGTTGAATATCTCAACAGCTGGCAGGAGGGCACATGACATGCTTTACAGGGTGGCCGGCGTTGTGGGCATAGCTCTGGGAATTGGCATGATGCTGGTCGAGAGCTATGTTTTCGGCATCATGCTCATAGGTGCAGGTGCACTTCTGATGCGCTACCATCATTATTCCCACCGCAGGGATGTTTTCGGCCCCCGACGGAAAGATAAAGATAAAGAAAAACAATATGATAAAGAAAAAGATACAGAATCCAATGGTGATGAGCAGGTAGATCAGCCCGAGCAGGAGGAAAAATATGAGAATGATGAAAAAGACAGATATAAATGAGAGCGAAATGCCTGCATAAGAATGAGAATGAAGAGAACCGGCCGGGCCCGATCAGCCCTCAGGCACACTGTGGGGGGTTATGCCGTATTTTTTGGCGGCACTGCGGGCCCGCTTCATATCCCCTCTATCGGGCCGGCGGGCCAGCTCGGAAAACTCACCGGCCCTGAAGGCGGGATAGTACTGGCTCATGAGATTGACATAGTTATCCGCTGAGAGCTCCTCAGCTATTAACTTCATAACCTTTTCGGTCCCGGCCGCATTCTCCGGCAGGACCAGATGTCTTATCAGAAGCCCCGATTGGGCTATACCCCTCTTATCGACCCTGAGCTTTCCGCACTGGCGGTACATCTCCTTTAAGGCCTCTGCGGCCACCCGAAAATAATCATCCACACCTGAGTATCTGCTGCCGGCTTCATCGCTGCCGTATTTCATATCGGGCATATAGATATCGACCACACCATCCATGAGCTTCAGGGCTTTCAGGCTGTCATAGCCCGAGGAATTGTAGACAACCGGCACGCTCAGACCGCGGCCGGCGGCCAGGTAGAGTGCGGCCAGGATGGGATATATAACATGGCTGGGTGTGACCAGATTAATATTGTGACAGCCCCGCTTTTCCAGATCGAGCATGAGCTCGGCCAGGCGGGGTATGCTGACACTTCTTCCCCTGAGATTGTGGCTGATATCGTAGTTCTGGCAGTAGAGGCAGTTGAGGTTGCAGCCCGAGAAAAATATGGTGCCCGAGCCCCTGCGGCCGCTGAGGGGTTTTTCCTCTCCCCGGTGGGGGCCCGAGCCCGATATTTTCGGCAGACGGCCCAGTCCGCATTCACCCTTATCTCCGCCGATCCTGTCCGCCCCGCAGCGGCGGGGACAGAGATCGCAGCTTCTAAAGGCCCTGTAGGCTTCTTTTACCCTCTTTTTCAGCTCTCCTCCTTTGTAAATATCTGCAGCTGACATGATTATACTCCCCTCCCGGATAATCTCAAAGATTTTCATGCCTGTAAATCCCCTTTAAACCCCTCTATATTCATTATAACTGATAAAACTGCTTTAGCAAATATAAAAATTATTTCCAGATTCTATTTATTAATGTGGTGAAATGAGGTATAATATAGGTAGTATTTTATTAATTTATATTCAGGCAGCTCTGCCTGAAACTGCATTTCTGGGGGTAGGGAAAATTGAATAAAGTTGACATGGAGGTTTTCAGCCTGGGGAGATTTATGGTCAGAAAGGAAGGGGAGGTCATCTCCGAGCAGTCCAGCGGTGCCGACAAACTGTGGATTCTGTTTCAGTACCTTCTCAGTCATCCCTTTGAGACGGTGGCAACCGAGAGGATTATCGATGACCTGGATTTTGAGATGGAGCTGGTCGATGCCAGGAATGCCCTGGAGAACAGGATCTATCGTCTGAGACGATTGCTGGCCAGGGGCGAGAAATACCGCACGGATCGCTATATCAGCTTTTCCCAGGGCGGCTACAGCCTCAACTGGGAGAATGGAGGCTGGTATGATATCGGGGACTTCATCACCGGCTGTGAGAGGGGAGATGAGCTTCTAGCCCGGGGTGAGAGGGACAGGGCTGTGGACAGATTTCTCAGATCGCTCGAGCTCTACCAGGGTGATTACTTAAATTCCAGGTACAATCTGCCCTGGGTGGTGACCAGAAGGGTGAGATACCGTCAGCTCTATCTGGATTCCGTCATCAAGACCGCGGAACTGCTGGGTGAAAAAGAGGAGCTGGGTGAGGTGGAGAGGCTGCTGGAGAGGGCGACCGAGATCGAACCCTTCCAGGAGGACCTGCAGGAGCTCTATCTGCAGACACTGATCAAAAAGGGGGAGAAGACCAGGGCCAGGCGCTATTATTCTTTTCTCGTCACACTTTTTGCCCAGAAGGGAGTAAAACCCTTTGCCGGTCTGGACTGGGATGAGTATTCAGCAGAGCTGGAGATGAGGAGGGCGGAGAAGGAACTTGCGCGGGAGCTTGAGCGAGATGAACATGCTGAGATAGATGAGATTCTGGCGGGTCTGGAGGAGGAAGAAGTAGATGATGTCAAGTTTCTCAGTCCCGATGTTTTCCGGGATATAATGGCTTTGGAGAAGAGGCGCTCGCTGCGGGAGGAATCCGGAGAGGTATATATAGCCAGGCTGGGGCTGAATTTTCTCGGAGATGGTGAGGCCGGTGAGGAAGAGATAAGCGAGCATAATCAAAATCTGAAAGAATCCATAGCCTCCAGCCTGCGCAGCTGTGATATCGTCTGCCAGTGCGGCAGAGGGGCATTTTTTCTCCTTTTCTCCGGGCTGGAGTTAAAACAGGTGGAGAAGGTGCTCTCACGCATAAATGGACAGATCATGGAGAGGGGAGCGGTGGGTGATTTCATACTCAACAACTCCCTTCGCAAAATTTGACCGAAAAAACAGCGAAATCAGACCGGTATCAAAGTGAGACGAGACTGCAGGCCTCTCCATATGAGGTATAATGGTATTATCCCGGAGGTGCAATAATCGAGGTGACATTTATGAAACCCAACAGCAGTGGGGATAGAGGGGAAGAGAGGGAGGATCGGCAGAATGCCAACTACTTTCTGATCAAAGTCGATTTTCGCCGCCATGCCAGCCTGCAGGGTGAGATAGAGTGGCTGGACAGGGAGGAGAAAAAGATTCGCTATTTTCGCAGCTTTTTAGAGCTTGTCAGCCTGCTCAGTGAGGCTTTAGAGGAGAACGGCTTTCCCCGGGCTGACTACGAGCTCAGGGGCTGGAGGGAGGAGGATGACAGGGAGAACCTCCCTTCCGCCCGAAATTAAAAGCAGAGCAGCTGTTATGTGATAATAACGGATTGCAGGGAGAGGAGGGAGAGTGAGATGAAGGATACCGGATATATAAAGGCGGGACTTTTTCCCAGGTTTGTGGCAGCACTGATAGACGCCCTGGTGGGCTGGGTCTTTGTTTTTATTCCCATTATCGGGGCCATCATCAGCGTTCTCTATATTCTGCTCAAAGATGCCCTGCCCTACCAGCTCCTAAAAGAGGAGGAGTGGAAGAACAGGAGTGTCGGCAAGCGGGTCATGAAGTTGGAGGTGAGACATCTCGATGGCGATCTGATCGATATGCCCATATCGGCCCGCAGGAATATACCACTGACCATCGGAAGCTTTATCGCGGTAATTCCCCTGCTGGGCTGGGTCATCGGCCCCATAGTCGGCCTCATATTTGCCATAATAGAGCTGATATTTCTCCTCACAGATGATGAAAACCGCCGTCTGGGAGACCGCTGGGCCCGCACGGTTGTTATCATGGAGCAGGAGGAGGCGGCGGAAAAGCAGAGTCTGAGGAGCAAAGAGCAGAGCGGTGAGAGTTCGGAGCAGGAAAAAGAGGAGAGGGAGGAAAAATCGCTGGGGGAAAAGGTGCGCAGATTTCCGGGCGGTGATGAAGAAGACAGGCGCGATCCCGCCACCTGAGCCTCCGGCTGCAGAAGAGCCGGAGCTGAGAGCTGGTGGGTTCCTGCGCCATTTTTTTGACCGATTAAGTATTTTTACTATTCAAAATAAAAGCGATCGGCCCGGCCGGTCCAGTGAGGAGCTGCATCAAAATGGGGAGAGCAAGAAATATGTGGAGATTTGAGTATATACTGAAGGCGATCATCATAGCGGTCGTGATCGCAGCCGTGATGTTGCTGCCGCAGTTACAAAAGATGCCGGCAGGCTCAGTTCAGGCCTGGGAGATGGATTTTTATCCCGGTTTTGCCTCGGCCCGGGTTGAGCCCGGCCAGCAGTTCGACTATATCCTGGAGATGAGAAAGGATGACACTCTCCTGACGGGAGAGATGACGGTGATCTTTGCGGAGATAGATGAGGAGATGGTGGAGATCATAGTCGAGGGATATTTTCACGATGAGGAGATCTTCGTCACGACAGCCGCCAGCAGGGATAACCCGGCATCTGTTTTCACCGGCTTCAGCTCGGCCCTGATGACCGATCTGGACAGTGAGCTGAGCGAGCTCTTCATGTCGACCTTCTCTTTTGCCGGCATGATGATCGGCTTTTACGGCGAGGAATTTGCCCTGGGATGGGAGCTGCGGGAGGATGAAGATGAGGAGTTTATGGATGAGATAATGATCAGCATTCCGGAGATGAGAAGCTTTGCCGGCCAGGAGGGATATCTGGTCAGGCTGGGTGAGGATGATTTCATTATGGCCGAGTTCTGCCACAATCCGGAGCTGGTGCTGCCCTTGATGATAAACTTCAGCAGTTTTATCGATGAGGATATAGCTGCTGAAATGGAAATAGATGAGGACTGGCAGGAGGCGGCCGCACGTGTGGAGCTGGTGGGGTTTGCCGAGGGTGTGGAGATAGAAGCTGATCTGGCCGGCAGGCCCTCACCGGGCAGGATACTGCAGGAGGTCGTCGATCATTTCAGGGCAGCCGGCCTGGAGGTGGGAGCCAGAAGCCCCAGATATGCCGGCATGATGGGAGCGGTGGACGGCTTCGGCCTGGAGATAGCCGGTGATGAGGTCGAGATATATCTCTTCGACAGCGCCGCTGCCGATGAGAACCTGGCCGGGAGGCTGGTGGAGGCGGCCGAGACCGGCAAATTTCACTTTGAGATGATGGGCATGGATATCCCCGTGGTCATGAACGGTGATATCATGCTGACCGGCCTGGAGTTCGGAGGATTCTACACACATTCCGAGAAGGAGACCATAGTCGAGGTCTTCACCGGGTTTGAGAGCAGGATGTAGCGGTCGGTAAGTTCGATCATTTCCATAATAGAGGGGAAAGAAGGGTGCAAAATGAGGGGGGTAAAGCTGCTGGGGGCGGTCCTGCTGCCGGCTGTTATCATCGCGGCCGCGGCGGGGGCAACTGGCCCCGATCATCACAGGAGCAGTTTGAGCGGCCTGGACAGCGGCCGGAGGATAGTCACCGGCCAGCAGATCTATTCCTATGCCCGGATGGAGTCTGATCTGCTGGAGCTCTCGCTGCGCTATGAGGGGCTTATCGGGGTTGAGGTGATAGGCAGTTCTGTGGAGGGGCGCAGCATATATGCGGCCAGGCTGGGCCGGGGTGAGCGGGAGATTATGATAAACGGCTCCCACCATGCCTATGAGCACATGACCACCAATCTCAACATGAAGATGCTGGAGGAATACGCACTGGCTGCAGTCGAAGGCAGATTAATAGCCGGCGAGTGTGTGGCCGGGCTGCTGGAGATTGTGAGCATCGTCTTCGTGCCCATGGTCAACCCCGACGGCGTGGAGCTGGTCCAGGGCGGCGGCATCTGTGAGCTGAGGGTTGTTGAGCTGGAGGGGATGAACGCAGCCGGCAGCTGCTTCAGGGGCTGGAAGGCCAATATCAGGGGTGTCGACCTCAACCGCCAGTATCCGGCCCTGTGGGATACGGTCCGTGATGATCCCGGATATCCCGCGCCGGCCAACTTCAGGGGTGAGAGCCCCCTCAGTGAACCGGAGTCCAGGGCCCTCTATGAGCTGGCCCGTGAGAGTGATTTTCTCACCGCGGTCTCCTATCACTCCTCCGGCAATGTCATATTCGCCCGCCTGAGCCAGGAACCCTACAACGAAACCGTGGCCGGGCTGGCCTCAGCCGCCACCGGCTACCGTGTGATAGATCTGCAGCATGACACCAGCGGCGGGGGCTTCAGCGACTGGTTCGTGACCGTCCTGGGCAGGCCGGCCATAACACCCGAGATATCCCCCTTTGTAGGCCCCCGGCCCGTGCCGCTCTCCCACTGGCCGGATATATGGAGGAGAAACAGAGAGGTGGGCATCATTCTGGCCGCGGAGGCGGCAAGAAGGCCGGTATTGATGCATACTGAGGGCCGGTGAGTGTGTATCCAGGGGATCAAGCAGAGAAATCCGAATACAAGGCTGGAATGACGGAAAAAAGAGCAGGAAATATAATAAAAAACCAACAACCCCCGGCTTTTGCACTCAGCCGGGGGTTGTGCTGTATTTATCGTGTTTTTCAGTCTTATTTCCGCAGTTATCTATTACTCTATCGACAGCATCTGAATCAGAGGATAAATCGCGAGATCGCGGGCGGGTGAATCATCTTAAAAGTTTAACTCCTCCAGTGTCAGGTCGAACTCGTACACGCCTTCCTCCAGTGTGACCGTTCCGGTGCTGGCGAAGTAATCACCGTTTTCCAGATCGCCGCTGCCGCGCACATCGAGCCAGGCCATGACCTCGTATTCACCTGAGGGCACATC
>CAYXAK010000051.1:0-2009 GCA_964462585.1 uncultured Halanaerobiaceae bacterium | reverse complement strand
CGCTGCCGCGCACATCGAGCCAGGCCATGACCTCGTATTCACCTGAGGGCACATCCTCTATGGTGAACTCTTCTTTGCTCAGATCTGCACTGCTCTCGGCTACGATCTCGAAACTGCGGCCGTCTCTTTCGCCCACCAGGAAATTGATCTCGGCGGCCTCGTGTGAGGCCCAGTAGGTGTTGATCATGCCGTGGCCGTAGTATTCATTATAGCCGGGATCTCCCAGGTCGAAGGCGGTCTCCTTCATCAGATCGATAACCTCCGAGTGCGGTATGCCCTCAGAGATCATGAGACCGGCCAGACCTGCCACCTGGGGTGCTGCCATCGAGGTTCCGGACATGACGGCCACCTGTTCTTCAGGATAGAGGCTCCAGACATCGGTGCCCGGTGCTGCCAGCTCGATTTCGGGGCCATAGCTGGAATAGTGGGCGATCTCTGGTGGTCCCGATTCGCTTTCTGACAGTGCTCCCACGGCAACAACATCTTCGAACTTTGCCGGATAGCCCACATCTCTCTCTCCGGAGTTGCCGCTGGCTGCTATCATCAATACTCCTTCAGCGGCTGCCTTTTCCACAGCTTCTTCCATAACTTCAGGTGTCTCATCGCTGTGCATGCCCAGCGACATATTCATGACATCGGCAGGTTCAACCGGGCTTTCCTCATTCAGGCCGGCTGCATGGAGAATGCCCTCCGCCACCTGCCACTCTGAGCCCATGCCGCTGTCGCTCAGCACTTTCACCGGCAGGAGCTCGACATCCCACATCACACCGGCCACACCGTACTCGTTATCGCCCAGTGCACCTGATATGCCTGCAACGTGGGTGCCGTGGCCCTGTCTGTCCATAAAATCATCCTCGTCATCTGTGGTGAAATTATAACCGGAATCTTTATCGACGAGGCCGTCCAGATCGCCGTGTGTATAATCAATGCCTGTATCGAGCACAGCCAGTCTCACCCTGTCAGATCCTGTTACATCGCGCCAGGTCTGGGGCAGCCTCATGGCTGAAGGGGCCCACTGCCTGTCATAGTGATTGTCATCGGGTTCGCGATAATCGCTTATTGTGAAGACATTGTTGGGGCTGGCAGATTTCACAGATGCTTTACCCGCCGCCTGAGCCATCATCTCTGCCGGCTTTGCCTGTGAGGGCAGTTCGACGAGCATGGCGTTGAGCTCCGGCATATAGTCGATAGGGGTCTGTCCCATCTCAAAGGCCTTGGTTCTGGCCTCATCCTCCGAGATGGACCTGTGAAATCTTATTATCATCTCATTGCTTCTCTCCTGCTCAAAGGCCTCCAGCTCTGAACTTTCAACATCCCACTCTTCACCAGTCTCAGCTTCTGCCTCACCGTTCATCTCCACCTCTGAATGGGGGAAGCTGTGCTGGATATCAAATTCACCGCTGACATTTATTTCACCGGGTTCCGGCTCAGGTTCGGGTTCGGGATCATCTTCATCCTCATCTTCCTCGACCACGTTTACTAACAGCTGGAAGTTCTCACCTTTATCAAAGGAGACTGTGAACTCCAGCTCATCGCCGTCCTGGAGATCCCTGACATCTTTGAGTCTATCGTAGTAGATTATCAGTTTATCGTTATCATAATCGACATCGGCCAGGCTTTCGTCATTTCCTTTTACCTCATAATCGTCTTCGTCGACCTCCAGCCTTATGCTCTCCACGCTGGAAGCTTCATTCCAGATTATATCCGTCTCAATGTTTTCAGGCTCCTCCAGGTCCAGTGTCAGCTCGGCGGGGTCGAGCTCCGGATCTGTCTGGATCTCTTCTTCGATGATCTCCACTTTCAATCTGCCGTCACTGCCCTCATCTTTGCCGTAATCGAATTCTGCGAAGAATTCGATCTCTGTGCCGGCTTCTCGATACTCACCATCTGCATCTCTGAAAACATCTTCTCTGATGATCAGTGTGCCGGAATCCTCGCTCATCAGCCAGCTTTCCTCACCTACATCATAATCCTCTTCGGCCATCTCCCAGAAAAGCTTAAGCTGGCCT
>CAYXAK010000050.1:8323-14384 GCA_964462585.1 uncultured Halanaerobiaceae bacterium | reverse complement strand
AAATATTTTAATTTTAACTAATATGCTGCTGTGGTGGTAAAATATATGATGTTTTCTATACTTCTGAACATCTTATTCATACTTTTATTGCTAATGCTGCTTTTGATCTTCTGGCCTATCTCCTATAAAGGCAGATTTTCCTATGAGGAAAATTTCGACTGCGAGTTAACGCTTAAAACTCTCCTTATCAGGTTCTGCTACAGGAGAGATAAGCGGGGAGGAGAGGGCCGGATTAAAATTATGGGGTTTACTTTTTTTCGGCAGAAAAAAGAAGAGGAGAAGAGCCGGCCAGAAGCAGAGAAAAAAACTCCGGCAGAGGATGCAGGAGGTGATATTTCCAAAAAGATAAAATCTCTGCCCGAAGCCTTCAGAGGGGAAATTATCTGCAGGGCCAATCTGGTTCATCTAAAAAAACATCTGGTCAGACTGCTGAGCAGGCTCATACCTCACAGTTACCGTATCTCTTTAAGTGTGGGATGTCCGGAACCGCACTGGAATGGCCTGATACTGTCTTTTTACTATGCCCTGATATATCCCCGGACAGGCGATAGAATCACCTGTCAGATTGACTGGGAGAGAGAGCTATTTGCCGGCAGGGGAGAGTTTGAGGGACGCTTCTCCCCCGTGGAGATAATCTTTATACTGCTTCTCTTTCTCTTTTCCCGGAGAACCATGAAAATGATCTATCATATAATCAAAAGGAGGAGATCGAGATGAAGGATACTTCGAAGACCCTGGAGAATATGTATAACAGGCTTGATAAGTTTCTCAGGACTGAAACCGTTGTGGGCGAGACGATTGAGGTGGGTGAGATCAAACTCATTCCCGTAATATCCGCTTCTTTCGGGATGGGGGGAGGTATGAGTGAAAGCTCAGCCCCCAAAGGTGAGGAAAGTGAAGGTGGTGGAGGTGGAGTCGGCTGTAAGATATCTCCTCAGGCTATCCTTGTGGTCAGAGGTGAGGAGGTGGAGCTGGTCTCACTGGAGGACAGAGGTTCGCTGGACAGGCTGCTGGAGAAGGTGCCTGAACTGATCGAAAGGCTGGCTCAGGCCAAAGGCGATATCTGCTGTGAGGATGAGGATTCAGCTGATGAGCCCTCCTCTGACGAAAAAGAAGGAGAAGAAGATGTGACTGGAGAATATTGAATGAGGAAGGAGTGACAGTGTGTCATTGATCTCAGATGGTGAGGGAGAGGGGAACAGTTCATATCCAGACTGGAAAGGAGCGCTTAAACTAAGCTTCTATCTGGTCGTTCTTCATCTTCTGGCCGGAATGATTATGGGTTTTATCTGGGATTATATTTCCCCGGCCTTTCCACCCCTCTGGTTTACCGGATTGGGGGGGATGATCGCCAATATCTTCGTAATAAGGTATGCAATGAGCAGAGGAGATCTGAATCCTGCCGGCAGACTGGGAGTGATGATAGGGGATCTTACAGCCTATCTGGCCACAATTATTCTGGTCTTTTCAGCATCTATCATCTTCTCCCAGGCTGTAAATGTCTTGAGAGTTTTTGTTGAAGCGGAATTTTATCAGGAAATAGTCCAGGCCATGCGCGAGGAAAATATTCTCATGATTATGATTGTCCTGGTCATCCTGCCCGCACTGCTGGAGGAGATAATATTCCGGGGTATCATCATGCGGGGGTTGATATATAACCACGGCTTTAAGTTTGCGCTTCTGTTCTCCTCTCTGCTCTTTTCACTTGTTCATTTTAACCTGATCCAGGGCTTTTCAGCCTTTTTCATGGGGCTGGTTTTGGGCTGGCTTTACTGGCGCTATAACTCACTGCTTATTCCGATTATTGCCCATGGTTTTAACAATTTTCTGGCGGTCATTTTCAACCGCCGATTTTATATTCCCGGCTATTCTTTTGCCGAAGAGGTGGTATTTCAGCCCCTCGGTTTTACTCTGCTGGGAATAGTCTTATTCATACTCGGCATCTATCTCGTCTATAGAAATTCACGGATGGTTTAAGTTAAACTAATCTGAATAGTCTGGAGGGATGGACAGAAATTATGACTGCAGGTTATACGGATAGGTTTAAGAGCACCGTTTTCTGGACCAGAACGGGAATACTTCTGGCACTTGCCCTGGTATTCCAGATGGGAGGATTTCCCCAGCCGGTTACCGGGCCGGCTGTCAACGCCATATTATTTCTGGCGGCCATGCTGATAGGCCCTGTGGGAGGAGCTATCATCGGGGCTTTCACACCTATTATGGCTTTTCTGCGCGGGATTCTGCCGCCTCCTCTGGCACCGGTAATACCCTTCATAGTAATCGGCAACGGAATGCTGGTTATAGTCTATGTCTATTTGAGCCGGATACTGCGCGTTGGTCCTGACAAAACATTTGTGCTGAGAAGATTTATAGCTCTGGGAGCGGCTGCACTGGTCAAGTTTTTCATACTGGCAGGTGCCGTAACATTTCTGGTGGAGGTGCCTGCCCCGATTGCCCAGATGATGACACTTCCTCAGCTATATACTGCTCTTGCCGGGGGGTTTATCGCACTTTTAATCCACAGGGCGCTGCCCCTGTAGGAGATGGATTTAACCTTGCATATATGGTTGCATCTATACTATAATGATGCTAGAATATTATTATGTATGTTATCATTGTAACATCAGAAACCCCTGACAGGGTCTGGATCTGAGGAGGTAAAACTATCAAATTTCCCGATCTGAGCATTGGTGATTTAAAACCTGAATTTCCGATAATTCAGGGTGGAATGGCTATAAAAATTTCCATGGCAGATCTGGCTGCAGCTGTGGCTGATGCCGGAGGTATTGGAGTTATAGCTGCCACCGGGCTTGATCCCGGGGTTCTGCGCCGGGAGATTGAGAAGGCCAGGGAGAAAACGGACGGAATAATCGGCGTTAATATCATGTTTGCAGCAGCGGAATTTTCTGAGCTTCTGCAGGAAGCTATAGATGCCGGCATCGATCTGGTGATTTCCGGAGCCGGCTTTTCCCGGGATATGTTTCCAGTCGGCAGGAAAGCTGATGTGCCCATAGTGCCCATAGTATCATCACTTCGGCTGGCAAAAATATCCGAGAGAATGGGAGCAGCTGCCGTGGTGGCTGAAGGGGAAAATGCCGGGGGCCATCTGGGCGGAGAGAGCAGCAGTGCGGAAATACTGGCTGAGATCAAAGATGAGATCTCCATACCGGTTATTTCCGCCGGCAATATAGTTACACCTGCAGATGTCAAAGATGCCTTTGACAGAGGAGCAGATGGAGTACAGATGGGAACCCGCTTTCTGGTTTCGGAAGAATCAGATGCCTGTGAAACTTTTATGGAGTTGTGTATAGATGCTAAAAGTGAAGATGTGGTCAAAATTATGAGCTCGGTAGGTCTATATGCCCGGGCTATTAAGACCAGAATGGCAGAACTTGTGCTGGAGGATAAGGCTCCACCTCCTGAAAACTGCACAGGCTGCCTGAAAAAATGCAGCCAGAAATTCTGCGTGCGCAGAGCACTTCTGGACGGCAGAGTCGGGGATTTAGAAGAAGGTCTTTTCTTCACAGGCCCCGGGATCGAAAAAGTGAACAGGGTGCTTTCCGTGGCGGAGATTTTCTCCGAGCTTAAGGATTACTAATTTTGACTTTATAAATTGAGCCTGGCGGTAACGCCGGGCTTTATGATCTTCCCGGATGTAAATTCTGATGTAAATTCTGGGAGACAATGCTCATTATCTGGTGATTGGATTATGCTGATGTAAGCGGTTAAATTTACTTGACAGCAGATGATATTGTATGGTATCTTAGCTAATAGGAAAGTTGATGATTTTGATCACAAATTTTTTTATAAGCCGCTGAAAATGGTTATCAATTACTCTTATGTTGAAGGGAGCTAACATGTCAATCATCAAAGAATTTACCGGAAAATTTGAAAAGATCTGCCGGGGGAACAGGGCTCTATTTAAGGTATATGCCATCCCCTACAGAAAGGCAGTCAGCAGGGAGATTGAGCTCGGTGATATAGGAAGTGATGATGTTGTTTTGAATATAGGCTGTGGGGCCCTGCCCTTTACGGCCTATTTTATCGCCTCTCTAGCCGGAGCTGATGTGATCGCTGTTGACAGCGATGAGGATGTCCTGAATTCAGCCCGCAGATGTCTGGCGGATTTTACCGGCGGCCAGGGTCAGTGCAGTGTAGATGTAAGAGCTCTATCGGGCAGCCGGGCTGTAGAGAAATTTGATTTTGACGCGGTTATGGCCGCCCTGCAGACAGAAAACAAACTGTCACTGCTGCAGATTCTGGCTAGAGAGAGAAAAGATGAAGAATGGAAATTTATGGTGAGAGAGCCCAGGAATACAGTTGAAGGCCAGTACGATACGCTTTCCGCCAGCATTGAGCCCCAGGATGAGGCAGAGCAGTATTTTCCCACCTTTGATCGCACGGTGCTCTACACTTCTCCTGGCTTTTATGAAGCCGGAGGCGGATAATATGTTTTCCCGAAATAAAGCATTAAAAGTTCTTCTTACATCGATCATATTGCTGGCATTGCTGATAGTTTCCGGGGAGCAGCTGCTGGATTCTGTCAGCAGGCTCTCACCTCTTCAGTTTCTTTTTATAGCCGCTCTTCAGCTTCTGACACTTATCCTGGTTGCCCTGCAGTCGTGGTATGTGCTGATCTGCGATAACGGTGGTGGTATTTCCTATGTTGATGTTTTCAACATAAATTTGGGAGCCAAGATTGTGGAAAGCATAACTCCCTCTGTTAAGTTCGGAGGGGAGTCAGCCCGCATTTATCTCTATAACAGGATATTTGGTCTTAAGATGGGCAATGCTCTGGCGGCGGTGAGCTGGCAGAAGATAACTTCACTGGCAGGGCTGGTCATATTGCTCCCACCCTTTATGTATTTTGCCCCTGTGCGGAGTGGCTTATGGGGTGAGCTTCTGATCTCTAACCCTGAATTTTCTTTTTTTCCGGGAAACTACAGCATTTTCGTGCTGCTGGCAGCAGCCGGAATTCTCCTGCTCATCTTGAGATATAAAAAGGATTTTCTGCTGGAAAAACTCAGTGAAATCATGGCCGATCTCAATGCTTCGAGCAGGAGGATTCTGGGGATCAAAAATTTAACATTTTTGCTCTCGCTTTCGGCTCTTTACTGGATTTTATATCCCCTAAAACTATATTTTCTGGCCCGGTTTATACAGGTGGAGCTGGGCTTTTTTACGGCAGTTGCAGCGACATTTTTGGCCTATTTAGTCAGCATGTTGCCCCTCACACCTGGAGGGCTCGGTGGATTTGAGGCCACCATGGCTTTTGTGCTCTCACAGAGTGGAATTTCCTGGTCTGCGGGAATCTCACTGGCTTTACTGCTGAGAGTTTTCACTTTCTGGCTGCCTCTGGGACTTTCCATCCTGTCAGCTTACAATCTTCCCGTTGAGCTGAGTCTTAGCCGGGGAGGTGAGGCCGGTCATGATATATCAAACTGATATTCCTGCCGACTTTCAGGACAGGTTTAGCAGTATCTTCTGCCGATTTTTGCAGGGGGTGGAGGCCAATATCTCGCTCATTCCGCCGCTGGCCGAAGCATATGATCGCTTATTTTATGGAAGGCTGGTGAGGTCTGAGCTGCGGCTGGCAGATCTGCGGAAAAATGCCAGTCTGCTCCATGTGGGCAGCGGCCCCCGCCCCATGACCGCCATGAAGCTGGCCGCCGCAGGCCACGAGATTGTGGGTCTGGAAATGGACGAAAAAGCTCGCCGAAAGTCGAGAACTATCATAGAGCGAGAGGGTTACGGAGATAGAATTGAGATAATCTCCGGTGATGGCCGGGAAATAGAGATCGATGATTTTGAAGCCATATGGCTTTCTCTTCACGTGAAGGGCAAGGAGAGCCTGATCAGAAGATACATTCAGGGCTCTCAAACTGATTTGAAGATAATATATCGAAATCCGGCTGGTTTTCTCACCGGATTTTATGATCAGCTGCCGCCGGAAATCTTTGCAGAAGAAAATAATATGAAAGAAGATAATCTGAAAAAGGGGCCTGTTATCATGGGCAAACAATCCTGTCTTTTGAATATAGAAGCGAATGCGGAGGTGTCG
>CAYXAK010000050.1:4363-8223 GCA_964462585.1 uncultured Halanaerobiaceae bacterium | reverse complement strand
TATCATGGGCAAACAATCCTGTCTTTTGAATATAGAAGCGAATGCGGAGGTGTCGCAATGAAAGCAGCAAGAGATGTGAACGAAGAGATCAATTTTAGAGATAACGGCAGAGAATATCTCCATAACTTGGAACGGGGAGATAATGCAGTTATAGACGATGTTCCGGATCATTCCCTTCTGGCTCCGCTGGGTGTAAGGCCCGGCAAGGAGGTTATGGTCAAAACAAAACAGCCTTTTAAAGGCCCCGTAGTGCTCGAGATAGAGGGCAGACAGATAGCACTTGACAGGAATCTGGCTGCAAATATAATTGTAAGTCCCGGTGCTGATACAGATGGCGGGTTTTAGAGGAGAAGAGAGAAAGGTCCTCCTCCTCGGTCCGCCCAATGTGGGCAAGAGCGCACTTTTTAACAGGCTGACAGGGCTGGAAGCTGTTATCTCCAACTATTCCGGCACCACCATAGATTATAAGGAAGGATTCATGGAGGGAGACTCCGGCAGCTATCATATAATAGATGTGCCCGGCACATATACACTGAAGGCCACCAATGAGGCGGAAGAGGTTGCAGTGGAGATGCTGGAGATGGGGGCAGATCTGGTTGTGGCGGTTTTAGATGGGAGCAATCTGGAGAGCAGCATCTATCTGCTGCTGGAGATTATGAAGAAAGATCTGCCCACACTCGTGGTTGTAAACAGGGCCGATCTTCTGGAGGATAAGGGGTTCAAACTCAACCGGGAGAAATTTATCTCCTGGTTCGATCTTGAGGTGCTGGAGACAGTAGCTACCGAGAATAAAGGCATCTCACGGCTTAAGAGCAGAATAGAAGAGGCCATGGACAGAAGCAGGGATTTTGTCTCCGATAAAGAATTACCTGTTGACTGGGAAGTGGCGGAGCAGATAAACTCTGAGGTTGTCGAACCTGCCGGCAGAGCTGAAGCTGACAGCAGTTTAAAGGACTGGGGTGACAGATTATGCCGACCCTGGCCGGGTGTGCCCCTGGCTTTTTTGATACTGGGTCTGATATTCGCCGTGGTTGTGGGCCTGGGCCTGGGCATGCGCCAGTACATATTGCTGCCCCTGATGGAAACATGGATCTTCCCCGTTCTCTATGCCTCTGTGGAGGCTCTGGTGCCGCCAGGTATCATCAGAAATATTTTGATTGGAGAATATGGCTTTTTGATCAAAGGCCTGGAATGGCCTTTTGGTCTGGTACTCCCCTATGTTATCTCTTTTTACACCGGATTGAGCCTGCTGGAAGATGTGGGGTATCTCCCGCGTCTGGGGGTTCTCATAGATGGCCTCTTCAAAAAAGTCGGACTCTCCGGAGGCAGCATAATACCTCTGCTGCTGGGTTATGGCTGCGCAATCCCGGGTATAGCTGCCACCAGGTCACTGCCTTCCAGACGCAACAGGGTTGTTGTCTCCTATCTGATCTGTCTGGCCATACCCTGTATAGCCCAGACCGGAGCTATAATTTCACTTCTGGCCGAGAGATCGATTCCGGTTATGATTCTGCTCTTTTTTGTCTCCATTTCAGCCCTTGTGATAACAGCTCTGATCATGTCTATTCTGATGCCCGGCGAAAGAAATTCAACTGTGGTTGAGATACCGCCCCTGCAGTTTTCCGGCCTGGAGATAATATACAAAAAGATATTCATACGCATAAAGTCCTATCTCACAGGTGGAGCACTTATGATGGTTTACGCCATCGCGGGTGCTGCGGTGTTATATGAGACAGGTGTTCTGGTCTATCTGGGCAGGCTTCTCCAGCCTGTTGTCGAGAGGTGGCTGCTGCTCCCCTCAGAGGCATCAATACCTCTGCTTCTGGGCATTGTCAGAAGAGAGCTGGCCGTACTGCCCCTGCTGGAGATGGATCTGAGCACAGTTCAGCTTTTTGTCGGTGCCCTGGTGGCGCTTTTTTATGTGCCCTGTGTGGCTGTGCTGGCCATGACATCCAGGGAGTTCAGCCTCAAAATGTCGGGTAAAATTCTGCTTTTCACCGTCACTTTTTCTTTTGTAATGGGAGGTCTTGCCGCCAGACTGGGTGGGCTGGCAGTTCAGATAGGAGGGCTTTTGCTGTAGATCACCATAATTGAAGAGTTTTACAATAACGGGTGAGAGGAGAGGTGAGATATTTTGCCTGATTCAGCGGAAGAGAAAATTATAGCTGAGGCTTTAACTTCGGAGAGCGCTTTTTCTCTGCTGGAAGAACTATGTGATAATTATAGCTCCCGTTTTGCCGGGAGTGAAGAAGAGAGGGAGGCCGGAGAATATCTTGCTGAGAAGATGAGGAATTTTGGCCTGGAGGATGTTGAGCTGCTGACCTTTGAATATAAGGGATGGCAGCGGGGCGATTCATCTCTGCTGGCAGTCTGCGGCGAGAAGAGCCGTGAGTTTCCCTGTATAGGTCTGCCCTATTCTCCCTCAGGTGAGGTGAAAGCAGAGCTGGTTGACCTGGGCTTTGGCACACCGGCAGAATTCAGTCAGAAGGAGAACATAATTCCGGGCAAAATTGTGCTGGTCAGTGCCAAAAGACCTCTCTATGCCCGTGAGGATATGCACCGCCGTGATAAGTATAGGAGGGCGGTTGAGGCCGGAGCCAGAGGTTTTCTCTGGATGAGGGAGGAAGGCGGGCATCTGGCCGAAACCGGCGGTCTGCCCCACGATGCCGGCATACCTGCTGCAGGCATCTCCAGGGAGACGGGTTATAGATTGAAAAGGCTCAGGAAATCGCGGGATCTTAGCGTGAAGATCGAATCCGAACACAGTTTTGGCCCCACAAAATCTCACAATGTGCTGGGAAGGCTGACCGGTCAGAAGGGCCTGAGGGATGAGCCCCGGCTGCTGGCTGGAGCTCATTATGATGGTCACGATATCGCTGAGGGAGCGCTGGATAATGGAGCCGGGACGGCGATCGTTATGGAAGCTGCAAGACTTCTCTCCACCCAGCAGCAGGCTCTGGGCATCCCTGTGGATTTTGTTCTATTTGCAGCCGAGGAGATCGACCTGGTGGGCTCAGGCGAATTTGCCAATCACCATTGTGATGATAATGATTATCGCTTTATGGTCAATCTGGATGGGGGGCCGGGCCGCCCTGGCGGCAATCTGGGACTGGCACTGCAGGGCTGGCCGGAGCTTCTGTCTATTATGGAGGATGTCAGCTCAAAGATGAGCCTTGATATGCAGGTGGCGGTTGATCCCGGGTCACATTCTGATATGTATTCTTTTTCAGAAGCCGGTATACCCAGCGGGTATTTCAAGAAGATGGAGGAGATGGCCACCGGCAGAAACTGGGGCCATACCAGGGCAGACACCCTCGATAAGGTGGATGAGCAGAAGTTAAGGGAGGATGCACTTCTCCTGGCCCGATTTCTCCTGCACTTATCCCGGGTCGAGGAGTGGCCTGAACTTCAGTGTTAGAGGAGGAAGAGGCGCTGAGGGGATACAGCTTAATTCTGCTGGCGGCCTTTTTCTGGGGCACCTCCGGCACCGCTCAGACATTTGCCCCGGAGTCGGCCACACCGGCCAGCGTCGGTGCTATCAGGATAGGCCTGGGGGGAGCAGTGCTCTGTCTTTCCGCCCTGGTCCGGGGTAAACTCCCGCCGGGCGAGAACTGGCCCTATGGCAAGACTGTGCTGGCCGGAGTAACTATGGCCGCATATCAGCTCTTTTTCTTCACGGCTGTTTCACTTACAGGTGTGGCCGTTGCCACAGTTGTGACGATGGGAAGCTCTCCCATAATGGCCGGACTTTTGAGCTGGCTTATGGACAGAAAAAAACCATCAGCCAGCTGGTATGCCGCTACGACTGCCGCTATTGTGGGCTGTGTGCTGCTGCTGCTGCCTGAGGCAGAGACTGTGGT
>CAYXAK010000050.1:1271-4263 GCA_964462585.1 uncultured Halanaerobiaceae bacterium | reverse complement strand
CTTGTTATGGTTCCGGTGGCCAATGCCATGACTCTCACGCTGGCCGAGCCCGTAACGGCGGCACTGCTCGGCATATTCCTGGTGGGGGAGGAGCTTACTCCTTTAAATTATGCCGGACTTTTTCTGATACTTGTGGGCATATCGCTGATAACGGTTCAGAGAGAGTAAAGGGAATCCGGGATGCTTATTCCTCTGTTTTGTCTTTTATAGCCGCCCGGGCAGCTGAGATGCTGGCCAGGGGCAGCCTGAAAGGAGAACAGGAGACATAATCGAGATCAAGCCTATGACAGAATTCGACAGATGGAGGGTTGCCCCCGTGTTCACCACATATTCCCACTTCCAGATCCGGACTGGTTTTGCGCCCCCTTTTCACCGCCATCTCCATCAGTGAGCCGACACCCTCCCTGTCCAGCTCCTTAAAGGGGTCACGGGAGAGGATTTTTTTCTGCTGGTATTCCTGCAGAAACATGCCTGCATCATCCCGGGAAAAACCGTAGGTGAGCTGGGTGAGATCATTGGTTCCGAAGGAGAAGAAATCGGCCTTTTCCGCCAGCCTGTCGGCAACCACACATGCTCTGGGTATTTCGATCATGGTGCCCACAGAAAATTCTATATCTTCCTCATATTCACTGCATATTTTTTCGGCGATATTCTCTGTTCTCTCTCTCAGCTCTACGAGTTCTTCGTTTATGCCCACAAGAGGTATCATGATGAAAGGTTTAACCTCATGACCGCTTTCAGCTTTGATCTCCAGGGCGGCTGAGATGATGGCTTTTACCTGCATTTCATAGATTTCGGGGTATGATATACCCAGCCGGCATCCCCGGTGGCCCAGCATGGGGTTTACTTCCTCCAGTTCCTTTATCTTTTCTCTGATTCTGTCACTGCTGGTATTCTGTTTTTCCGCCAGACGGTTGATATCCTCATCTTCAGCGGGCAGAAATTCATGCAGGGGCGGGTCGAGCAGTCTGATAACCACCTTGCGGGATTCCATAACCTCAAAGATCCCCCTGAAGTCCTCCTTTTGATAGGGGAGAAGCTGTTCTAAAGCTTTTTCTCTCTCCCCCTGGCTCCGGGCCATGATCATCTCCCGCACGGGCTGTATCCTCTCCTGCTCGAAGAACATATGCTCGGTGCGGCACAGGCCTATTCCCTCTGCCCCGAATTCCACGGCAGTGCGGGCATCTTCCGGTGTGTCAGCATTGGCAAGTATGCCGAGCTGTCTTGTTTCATCCGCCCAGTTCATTATACGCCTGAAATCCTCTGACAGCTCTGCTGCTTCAGTCTTTATCCTTCCCTCATAGACACTCCCTGTATTTCCGTTGAGTGATATGATATCGCCTTCTTTGAAAACTTTATCTCCCTTCCAGAAAACCCCTTTATCTTCTTCGACTATCAGCTCTCCTGCTCCGGCAACACAGCATTTGCCCATCCCTCTGGCCACTACTGCTGCGTGTGAGGTCATACCTCCCCTTGAGGTGAGTATACCCTCTGCTGCTGCCATACCCTCTATATCATCAGGTGAGGTCTCCGAACGCACCAGTATAACCTTTTCACCTCTTTCACTGGCTTTAACCGCCTTCTCAGGTGTAAAATATATTTTTCCGGTGGCCGCGCCAGGAGAAGCGGCCAGAGCTGTAGTAATGATCCTGCTTTCGTCGATATCTTCCGGATCGAAGGAGGGGTGAAGGAGCTGTTCGAGCTGATCGGGATCAACCCGCAGCAGAGCGGTATCCCTATCTATGATGCCCTCATCGACCATATCTGTCGCTATTTTGACCGAGGCTCTTGCTGTTCTTTTGCCCGTTCTGGTCTGAAGCACAAAGACCTCTCCCTCTTCGATGGTAAACTCTATATCCTGCATATCTTTATAGTGGTTTTCTATTATATCGACTATTTCTGTAAATTCTTCGTAAGCTTCTGGCATGATCTCAGCAAGTTCTTCGATATCTCTGGGGGTTCTGATACCTGCAACCACATCCTCACCCTGGGCATTGGTGAGAAACTCACCGTATATACTGTTTTCACCGGTGGAGGGATTTCGGGTGAAGGCCACACCTGTGGCAGAATTACTGCCGGTATTGCCGAACACCATGGTTTGAACGCTCACTGCCGTGCCCAGATCGTCGGGCAGATCATGCAGTCTGCGATAGGATTTGGCCCTCTTATTATTCCAGGAATCAAATATGGCTTTGATTCCCTCCATGAGCTGTTCCTGTGGCTTTTGAGGAAAGGGACTGCCCGAATTCTTTTCGATGACCTCCTTGAATCTCTCTATGATGCTCTCCAGGTGGTGGGGGGATAGCTCTGTATCCTTTTCCAGATCATTTTGGTCTTTGACGTCTTCCAGCACGGTGTCGAATTTCCGGGCGGAAATTTTCAGCACAACCTCTCCGAACATCTGCAGCAGACGGCGGTAGCTGTCCAGCGCAAAGCGGGGGTTATCTGTTTTTTTTCGGAGGCCAGCGACTGTTCTGTCATTGAGACCTATGTTTAAAACGGTATCCATCATACCGGGCATCGAGACCACCGCCCCCGAGCGCAGTGAGACCAGAAGCGGGTTCTGGGGATCACCAAAGCCTTTATCTGTCTTCTCTTCCAGGTCCCGGAGATGGGCAAAAATTTCTTCCCTGAGCCCGGGAAATATTTTCCGGCTGCGCTGGAAATACTCCATACAGGCTTCTGTGCTGACGACAAAACCCGGGGGGACTGGAAGACCTATGTTTTTCATCTCCGATAGGTTGGCTCCTTTGCCCCCCAGCAGATTTTTCATGTCGGTTGAGCCCTCTGAGAAATCATAGACATATTTTTTCATCTTATACTCCCCCTGAATTCATTGTGATGAGATTTGCCTGAAGCTGAAGAACTTTAAAAACAGACGGGCGGTACAGGTGATGATGTGAGCAAAAAATATATGAAAATTGGTAATTCAATTATATCTTAGAAGTTCAAATAAGTCAAAGCAAATATATGGCGGGCCGAGCTCTGTCAG
>CAYXAK010000050.1:0-1171 GCA_964462585.1 uncultured Halanaerobiaceae bacterium | reverse complement strand
AAGGTGGGGGAGCTATGTCTTTTGAAAAAAATACTCTAAAGGGACAGATAGATAGAATCACATATAACAATCCTGAAAATGGTTATACCGTGGCCAGGCTGGATCTCATCGATGAGGACAGAATGGTCACCATAGTGGGAAATCTGCCGTCACCAGAGCCGGGACAGGTTATCTCTGTTGAAGGCAGATGGGTTATACATTCTCAATATGGAGAGCAGTTTGAGATAGAGTCTTACGATTATGATGTTCCGGTGAGTGAGGAAGGTATTGAGAAATATCTGGGTTCGGGTTTGATACCCGGGATAGGACCTGTTATGGCCGGGAGAATTGTGGATGAGTTTGGAGAGGATGCTCTGGATATAATAGATGAGGAACCGGAAAGGCTGCTGGAAGTTGAAGGGATAGGTGAGAAGAGATTTGAGGAGATAAAAAATTCCTGGCAGGAACAGCAGCAGGTCAGGGAGATAATGGTATTTCTGCTCTCAAACGGAATCAGCCCCACCTATGCCTCCAGAATCTATGATCGATATGGTGCGGATTCGATCAGGGTTGTTAAAGATAACCCCTACAGGATGGCCAGGGATATCTGGGGAATCGGTTTCAAAAAGGTCGATGATATTGCCAGCAATCTGGGAATAGAAGAGGATGATCCGGCCCGGATCGAGGCCGGCATACTGTATGTATTGAATGAAGCCACTGAGGAAGGCCATGTATATCTGCCGCGCGGCATTTTGCTGGATGAAGCCGGTGAAAATCTGGAGGTCTCACAGGAGAAAATTGACAGCCGCCTGGAAAATATGGCGGATTCCGAAGAGATAATAATGGAGTCTGACGGCTCAGCTGAGGCAGAAGAGGAGGCAGTATATCTGCCGGATTTCTATCAGGCTGAGAGGGGGATTGCAGAAAAACTCAGGAGCATGTTAAAAGCCCCCGCAGGGGAAACAGAGATGAATATATCCCATCTGATAAAGAGGGCTGAGAGGAACCTGGATATAACTCTGGCTTCAGAGCAGCGCAGGGCCGTCAGAAAAGCTGTTAAGGATAGAGTGCTTATAATCACGGGAGGTCCTGGCACCGGCAAGACAACTATTATTAAGCTTATGCTCGATATCTTCTCCCGCCAGGGACTGGATGTGGATCTGGCCGCCCCGACGGGCAGAGCGGCCAAGAG
>CAYXAK010000049.1:1201-14803 GCA_964462585.1 uncultured Halanaerobiaceae bacterium | reverse complement strand
TCAGTGTTTTATTGAATTAAGTTATCAGAAATGAATCATTATAACTAATATTATTCTTTTAAAAGGGGGTGACAAAATATACTTAAATAATCTTTATTATCCCAGCCTCGAGAAAGGAGTGGTGAACAGGACAGAATAATTTTTTGCAGTAGATTATAATATCTACAGTCTATCTAAAAATTAAAGGGGGAAGATCAAAAAATGGCTGAAAATGAAGGTTTTGATGTGGAAGAACCGGGAAAAGGCCTTAAGGATATCGATCCCACCATATTCTGGGTTTCTGCAATTATCTCTGCTATACTTATTGTCTGGGGGGCTTTATGGACTGATCATTTCGGAGGCATGATAAACTCGGTCTTCGACTTCCTCACGGGTAATTTTGCCTGGCTGTATCTGCTCTTTACATCGGCGATTCTGGTAATAGTGATAATTTTAGGCTTTAGCAAATACGGTCAGATCAAGCTGGGCAAACCCGATGATGAACCGGAATACACAACTCGCTCCTGGATAGCCATGCTGTTCAGTGCCGGTATGGGCATAGGCCTGGTTTTCTGGGGTGTTGCCGAACCGGTAATGCATTATGCTTCCCCACCTTTTGGTATTGAAGGAGAAACTGCCGAGGCGGCCTCAACTGCTATCGGTGTATCGATGTTTCACTGGGCCTTTCATCCCTGGGCGCTTTACGCTTTCTTTGGAATGATACTCGCCTACTTCTCTTTCCGGAGAGGTCTGCCCCAGCTTCCCAGTTCCACACTTTATCCTCTCTTCGGCAGAAGAGGTGTGAAGGGAATTCTGGGCAAGATATTTAATATCCTGGCTGTCTTTGCCACACTGTTCGGTATAGCCACCTCACTGGGACTGGGAGCTCAACAGATCAATGGTGGTTTAAATGAACTTTTCGGCATAGCAATAACAAATACAAATGCTACAATAATTGTTGTCATAGTCACCATAGCCTTTATCATTTCGGCTGTGACCGGTATCGATAGGGGCATTAAGTATCTGAGCAATGTAAACATAACTATAGGTGGCATTCTGCTTATCATGATGATCATACTGGGGCCGACTGTTTTCATACTTGATTATATGACACAGGGTTTTGGTAATTATATCAGCAATATTTTCGATTACAGCTTCTTCACCAGTCCCGTAGAGGGAAGTCCCTGGCCGGGATGGTGGACAATATTCTACTGGGCCTGGTGGATAGCCTGGACTCCCTTTGTCGGCGGCTTTATCGCCAGAATCTCCAAGGGTAGAACTATCAAAGAATTTGTGGCCGGTGTTGTGCTTGTACCCGCCGTGGTCGGTATAGTCTGGTTTGCCACCATGGGCGGCAGCGGTATCTGGCTGGAACAATTTGGCCCTGGAGGTGTGATAGACCCCGTACACGAGGATATTGCCTCTGCTTTCTTTGTGGTACTGACCCAGTTCCCTCTGGGCATGCTGATGGCTATCCTGGCCACGATACTGATCTCAACTTTCTTCATCACCTCCGCGGACTCAGGTACTTTTGTGATGGGGATGTTGACCTCAAAAGGCAAGCTCAACCCCTCCACACAGGTAAAAGTTACCTGGGGTGTACTGGAAGGGCTTATAGCTGCAGTTCTCCTCCTGGCAGGTGGCCTTGAGGCCCTGCAGACAGCTTCTATAGCCGGAGCCTTTCCCTTCATGCTCTTTTTGATAGTTGCCATTGCCGGTGTCTTTAAGGCTTTAAACCGGGATGTGGAACATCTGGAAAGAGGAGAATTCATCGGAGATATCGATCTGGATTACTGATAGAGGAGAAAAGAATTATAAACAGAAAAACCTCCCCGCTCTGGAGTTTAGGGAGCCGGGGAGGTTTTTCTATGGGAGATTGCTTTTAGTTTGTTTTAAACGCGTTTTTTCTCGTGAATAAATTCGTTGATCCTTCTTACCTGCAGGCAGAAGGCCTCCATCCGGGCTTCGATTATCTGGGGAAAGGCATTGCCGTCGGATTCGATGGCCAGAAAGGGCAGTGAGGAGAACCTATCCAGAACCTGGCCGGAGACCTCACCATTATCGCTCTGCAGCCATTTTTGTTCCTCCAGCTTATCCTTGATGATTGCTTCAGAAACCCTGTGGTGCATGCAGCCAAAGGGACCGATGGCAATAATTCCCTCAACCTCATCTATTAATTCGGAGATCGCTGCTCCAATCGTCAGTATGGTCTCACCTGTCAGCTGATCGGATACCAGCTCCCGACCGGTATCAACAATCTCCTCTATATCTATGAGATGGTCGGAACAGAGGCCGGAACTGGAGAATATACTGCGCACATCCCTCTCGACTTTGCTCTTATAGAAGTTGCTTATCTTATCCTTTATCCAGCTCAGGATAGAGTTATCATTCTCATAGTTATCGGAGTTCTGAGACAAATGATCGACATAATAGAGCCATTCTATTATAGGTGATACCACAGTCGCAATATTTCTCTCCGCCAGTTTGTCGACAAGGTAACGGCGGGAGAATTCATCGTTGCGCACATATATTTCACCTGTGAGTGCCACTTTCTGTGCTTCTTCATAGGGTTCTACCAGATCTATGCTGCTCAGTCTTTCAGCTTCTCTTTTCAGAACCCTCTTTACCCCCCACCAGGAATTTTTCTGCAGGGCTTCGAATATATTATCACGGCTCTTTTTGAACAGCTCCAGACCGGCTTCAGGTTTTTCGGCCAGAGCCCTGATAGCACTGTAGGTGTCATTGAGCACATCGGATATGGCCAGTGCCTGCCAGGCCCTCATCAGGAATTTTGCTCCCAGGGCCTGATATCCGGGCCCGGCATCAAGGCTTAAGAGCCCCACATTTTCCAGCTCTTTATCGCGAATGACTTTTTCCATCATGACGGAGTACTGTCCCAGGCGGCAGGGGCCTGAGGATTCAGCCATGAAGTAGATCATGACTTCATCTTCATCCTTATCATCGGCATAATTGAGCATGGTGCCCATGGTGAGCAGGAAGGGAAGACATTCCTTGCCGGTGGCATGTGCTTTACCCCGCTTCAATTCGCTCTCTCCCGGGGCTTTACAGGCCACAGCATCTATGCCTTTATATTTCATGGCCGAGGCCACAGCATTTGTGGCCAGTCCGCCCATGGAAGGGATGAGAAGTGTCACTCTATCATCTGAGAGCGGCAGAACTTCTCCCTCAGAGGTATGGACTTTGACATCTCCAGAGCTGGCCCGGGCTCTGGTCAGAGTGAAATCACTTTCTTCTTCTTTCTCCACACTATCGGCCACGTTTCTGTAGCGTTCTACTACATCGAGAAAAGCTTCAATCCGGGTATTTACTCCCACATCGGCCGTGTGGCTGTCCAGCTCAAGAGTTAGCGAGGGTTTGCTGCCATTGGTCTGGCGGAAGTAATTGACAAGGAAAGAGTCCGGACCACAGCTGAAATTGGTTATATAGGTTCCGAAGAGCTGGGGATGTCTGCTCACAAATCTGGTCCCCTTCATTATCATCTGTCCCATCGACCAGTACATCTTATCGAAAACTTCTTCATCCTCTATGGGCAGCATATCGAAGGGGAGAACCAGCTCTCCCTGTGAGGCAAATTTATGGGGAATACCCAGATTTGTCTCCGAGGCAAAGGCATTGTAGGGGCGTCCGAAGATAACTGAAGCCCTGCGGCTTTCATCCTGTTCGAGGTGTTCGAGCACAGATCGGCCGATATTCTTAAGTTTTTCCTCGAATTTCTGCTGTGATTCTATGGCTTTCTGGAAGGCCTTATGACAGAGTTCGCTGTCAGCGCCCAGTTTCTCTCCCATCTCCATGAATTCCTCTTTGACACCTGCAAAACCGTCTTTGAAATCAAGCACAGGTGAGAAGACAGAATCATCTTCAAGCCGGGAATAGGTGGCAGATAGATAGTAGGGCTCTCCCTGGGCCATAGGGCAGAGAATGCTCTCTTCGGGGCCGTTTTCCACGTGCAGACCCTTGACATGAGGCAGGAATATATAGTCCGGTTCCTTTTCGAGCAGGTTTTTCATATAACCGTGGCTGACTTCAACAGGATAGCAGAAGGCGGCAGATTGCTTCTGGATACCTTCCTCTTCAGCTTTATCAGGTAAAATAATCTCATAGCCCAGCTCCGCAAAGAAGCGCGAATAGAAGGGAAGGAGTTCGTGTACTGTCAGTGAGCGGTTGAATCCGATAACACCTTTTCCGGCCTCGTCTTCTGAAGGTTCTGCCAGAAAATCATTGAAGAGCAGCTTTTCCCGCTTTTTAACCAGGTTCAGATTATCGGTATCATGTTCATTTTCACCATCCATGGACATATATTTGTTGCAGATACCGCCGAAGGTGTGGCGTTCGCCTGCTACCCCCAGCACATTTATCTGGCATTTTCTATCACAGTCACTGCTGCCTCCCTGGCAGATGAATGTATTTAGCTGTTCAACATCACGGCCGGCCAGCTCTTCCAGATCGAATTCTTTTTCTTCCAGAATACCCAGCTCCAGCTTGCGTCCGGTCTCCAGGGCCACACCGAATGCTCCCATAAGCCCTGGCTCGGGAGGCACAATTATCTCCTTGCCTGTGAGGGCGGCCATGGCCATGGGGACGGCCTGGTTGTAGCAGACACCGCCCTGCATAAATACTTTATCACCGACAGGACGGTTGCCCTTGACCCGGTTGGTGTAATTCTGGCAGATGGAGTAGACGAGACCGGCACATATGTCGCTGATCTCTGTGCCTTCCTGGATGGCATTTTTGATATCGCTGCCGATGAAGGCCGAGCACTGATCGTTGAAGTTGGGAGGTTTTTCACCCTCCAGCGCTATATCGGCAATATCCTCCATGGCGATATCCAGGGATTCCTCGGCCGACTCCTCCAGAAAGGAGCCTGTGCCGGCAGAGCAGGCCTCGTTCATGGCGTAATTTGTGGGCACGCCGTTTATCAGATAGGTGTATTTGGCATCCTGACCTCCTATCTCAAAGATTGTATCGACTTCCGGATCGAAATGGACGGCACCGGCGGCATGGGCAATGATCTCATTTACCACCGATTCTGTCAGGGCATGAAGGCCGGTTATTTTGCGCCCCGAACCTGTGACACCAAGGCCGACTATCGAGATATCGCTGTCGCCAATCTGCTCGGCCAGACTGGCATAACAGCTGCGGGCCGCACCCACCGGGTCTCCGCTGGTGCGCAGATATTCTGAAGCCAGCAGGCTGTTATCTTCCGATCTGATTACCACAGCTTTGGTCGTCGTTGAACCCACATCTAGCCCCACTATACATTCATCACCATCTTCAGCTTCATCTCTTTCGATATCATGGAATGTGACCTGATCGCGGTAGTCACGAAGCGGTGGCATATATTCAAAGGAGTCTCTGCCCTGCTGGAAGAGGCTCTCTACAGATGATATGAACTCTCCATTTTCCCGGGACCATATCGAGGTGCCGATGGCCTCGAAGAAGAAGGCTTCCTCGGGTACGATCACCCGTTCCAGCCTCTCTCTTAAATATTTTATGACGACATCATTGCGGGCCAGTCCTCCCACCAGCATGAGAGAGGTGGCACCGGATTTTTGCACGAGCTCCATGATTTTATCGACCATCATCTGGCAGAGGCCGGCCACGATCCTGCCCTTATCCATACCCTTATTGAGAGCATGTGTGCAGTCACTCTTACAGAAAACAGAGCAGCGCCCCGAGACCCTGTAGGGGTTTTCTACACGGGCCAGGTCTGTGGCTTCTTCCAGGGTGAGCCCCATGCGCTTTATCTGCTGCAGGAAAAATTCTCCCGTGCCTGCGGCACATTTGCTGCCTGTATGGACATTTATCATCTTGCCTCTGTCATCGAGCTCATAGACCATGAAAGTTTCGCCACCTGCACTTATGATGGCATCTATGTTCTCATACCTATCGCTTATGTGCTCATAGGCCAGTTCTGTGGCTTCAGGTTCTGATATAGCAGGGGCCTGGACAAGTGATTTAAACTTTCGGCCGGTCACTGCTATTTTTTTATCGGATAAATTATTTTCTGCTATCAGTTTTTTTAAGGTCTTTTTTACATCTCCTTCATGGGAGCGAGACAGGCTTTTTTCTATCTCAATACTGCCATCATTCACTCCGGCCTCCACAATTTTTATATTTGAGGCTCCCATACATATTCCAGCGGCTGTCATGATCTTCTATTCCTCCTTTTAACAGAAAAGGTTATTATTATTGCCCCTATATTATGTTATAATAGAAAATAAGATAAATTGCAAGCTTGACAGTCAATATCGCCACTTATAGCGGGAGGCACAAAGAGGATGGATCTCTATTTACTGCCTGTATATCTGCTTATGGGTTATATTCTGGGGAGTTTTCCCTCTGCTCTGATATTTTCCCGCAGAGCAGGAATCGACGACATAAGAGATGTGGACAGCGGCACAATGGGCACCTACAATGTGCTCAGAAATGCCGGACGGCGGGCGGCAGTTTTGACCCTAACAGCCGATCTATTAAAAGGTATGGCTGCACTGTTTGCGGCCAGATATCTGACCGGGGCGGGCCAGGCCGGGGAGTTGATCGCCGTCTACGGGGCTGTGATAGGCCATATGTTCCCCGTCTTTGCCGGCTTTAAAGGTGGTAAGAGCCTGGCGGTATACTGCGGCAGCATGCTCTTTATCTCGCTGCCCGTGCTGGCTTTGAATATCTTCAGCTGGCTCATATTCTATAAGTTTGCGGACAGAATAGCTGTGAGCTCAGTTTTTGCCTTTTCACTTCTGCCCCCTCTATTTATGCTTATATATGCGGGTGTGACACCGCTTTTCTGGTACCTGCTTCTGGCCGGTGTGACGATAGGGCTGCGCCATATCCCCCATCTCAGGGAGGATATAAAATTTTTTAAAAAGAGATTATAAAATAAAATCCCGCCCGGACCAGCGGACAGGATAGAGGAGTGAGGTTATTAATATTGATTTCGTTTCACTGGATCACTGAAGGCCTTTGGACTGACTTCAATCCGGTGAGCTCCCCGGAGCAAGAATTTAACCCGACAGCAATAATCTAATCCAGATAATCTTTGATCTCCTTGCTGCGGGTGGGGTGTCTGAGCTTTCTCAGGGCTTTGGCCTCGATCTGTCTGATTCTCTCTCTGGTGACACCGAATTCTTTGCCGACTTCCTCCAGTGTGCGGGAGCGGCCATCCTCTATACCGAACCTGAGCTCCAGAATTCGCTTTTCTCTATCTGTAAGCGTATCGAGCACTTCATCGAGTTTTTCCCGCAGAAGTGAGAAGGAAGCTGCATCGTCCGGAGTCAGAGCATCATCATTTTCTATGAAATCCCCCAGATAACTGTCTTCCTCCTCACCAATAGGTGCATCGAGTGAGATAGGCTGCTGGTCCTGTGATATCTTTCTTATCTCTCTCACCTTGTCGACGGACATATCCATCTCTTCGGCTATCTCTTCATCGGTTGGTTCCCGGTCTTTTTCCTTTTCCAGCTGCCGGTAGATGCGCTTCATCTTGTTTATAGTCTCGACCATGTGCACGGGTATGCGGATGGTTCTGCTCTGATCGGCAAGTGCCCTGGTGATGGCCTGGCGTATCCACCAGGTGGCATAGGTGCTGAATTTATAACCCTTGCGGTAATCGAACTTCTCCACGGCTCTCATCAGGCCCTTGTTGCCTTCCTGGATTAGATCGAGGAAGGACATGCCCTGGCCTACATATTTTTTGGCAATGCTGACAACCAGCCTGAGGTTGGCCTCGATCAGGTGCCTTTTTGCCTCTTCATCACCCTCTTCGATGCGCTGGGCTAATTCAACTTCCTCTTCAGCATCCAGAAGATCAACTTTTCCGATTTCTTTTAAGTACATGCGCACGGGATCATCCATTCCTGCTCCGGAAGGAATATCAAAATCTATATCATCTTCATCTGCATCTTCTTCTTCGGCGTTTTCCTCGCCACCTGTGGAAGGATCGGTATCGATATCCTTTAGAGCTATCTTCTCATCATCTTCGTTGACAACCTCTATTTCCATCTCATCGAAGATATTCTGCACCTTCTCCATATCCTCTGAACTCATATCAATATCTTTAAGAGTCTGACGTATCTGTTGTTTGGTAACTTCTCCAGTTTCTCGGCCGGTTTCCAAAAGCTCCTCTACCTGACCAAGTATTTCGGGATCGATATCTCTTTTAGCCATGATAACCCTCCTTCAGCATATTTAACAATGACAAAAAATAAAAACGGGCACAGTCGAATGTTTAATTCTGCCCGTTGGTTGCACGTCTCTTTCATCATACCTGTTTGAAGATAAATATGTCCTCTACCCACAATTTCACTATTATAAAGGTAAGTGCTGAGTAAGTCAAGAGACAGAGCAGAAATTTCACATTTTTCCGGTGTCAACATATTATATTCAAGATACCCTGTGAGTTTCCTCCTTCTGTGCTGAATAATTTCCCGGGGCAAAAGAAAACCCCTGCCTTTTTAGGGCAGGGGCTGAAGGAGTTGAATTTTATTTTGATTTTTAATTCTCCAGGTAATCCCTCAATTCTTTTGTTCTGCTGGGATGTCTGAGCTTGCGCAGAGCTTTGACCTGAATCTGTCTGATGCGTTCTCTGGTAACATCGAATTCCTTGCCGACTTCCTCCAGTGTGCGGGAGCGGCCATCCTCTATACCGAACCTGAGCTCCAGAATTCGCTTTTCTCTGGGGGTAAGTGAGGATTCCAGCACATCATCCAGCTGCTCCTTGAGCAGATGCGAGGTCGCTTCTTCATCAGGTGTGGGGGACTCATCGTCTTCTATAAAGTCGCTAAGATTGCTGTCCTCTTCCTCGCCTATCGGGGATTCCAGTGAAAGTGGATCCTGCGATATCTTTTTTATATGGCGAACTTTATCCGGCGAGGTATCCATGGCTTCAGCCAGTTCTTCTACGGTGGGATCTCGATCCAGATCTTTTTTCAGCTGGCGGGAGACCCTCCGCAGTTTGTTGATCTTCTCTACCATATGCACCGGTATGCGGATTGTTCGGCTCTGATCGGCCAGTGCTCTGGTTATGGCCTGGCGTATCCACCAGGTTGCATAGGTGCTGAACTTATAACCCTTGCGGTAATCGAATTTCTCCACAGCCCTCATGAGCCCCTTGTTGCCCTCCTGGATTAAGTCCAGAAAGGAAAGCCCCTGGCCGATATATTTTTTGGCAATGCTGACAACCAGCCTCAGATTGGCTTCTATGAGCTGCTGGCGTGCCGTTATATCTCCCTCTTCGGTGCGCTTGGCCAGTTCGACCTCTTCTTCAGCGTCGAGGAGATCGACCTTGCCTATTTCTTTGAGATAGGTTCGAACTGGATCATCGAGTTTGGAGTTGGAAGAGGAGCTGGCGGCCGGGACAAACTCCTCGGAATTATTTTCTTCTGTTTCCTCACCGTTCTGGTTTTCTTCAGAGGTCTGAGACATATCCTCACTCTCCTCCTCTGACCACCACAATTTTTTGGATAGAATAGCCTCCAGGTTGACCGTAGTGCCGTCATCGAGAACGATGTCAAGATCCATCTCTGTCATGAGAGTTTTTATTTCATTCAGGCTTTTACCGTCAAAATCGATTTCGCCGAGCAGAGCCTTCAGTTCTTCCAGCTCGATTTCACCATCTCTGCTCTTATTTTTCAACTGCTCTTTGATTTTGCTGTCCTGCCTATATAATGATTCGGCCTGCATGATGATATTCCTCCCTGCTGACCAGAATTATACAGCTGATGCTCAAAATCGGTCATTGATATGGCCAGTAATATTAAAAACTTTGTCCTTTCCTGAAACACAGGTCATGGCAGACAAAGTTATTTAACAGACTGCTTAAATTTTGTTCGGTAGGGCAAATCTTAACTATTTCATTATAGCACACATTTCAAGAATGTCAAGCATATGGCAGAATTCTTTTATAACCGGGGAGTTTGATGTATAATGTAATTACGAATCGAGTAAAAGTGAGGTGAGCTATAATATTGATTTCCCGCTGGCTGAGGATATTACTCTGGGTTGTAGCTTTTGGACTGGTTTTGAATCTGTGGCTGGGTGGAGACCATGAGCCTGAGGAATTTGAGCTGGAGATAGATGATGCAGCTGTGGTGGAGTATAGAGTGGATTTGCAGAAAAGTGAAAACTTAGAACCCGAAGGCAAGATCCTGTATTATGATATGATACTGGAGGAAGAAGCTGACAGAGAAGGGTTGAAAGAATCTGTTAAGGCCTTCACAGTTGATATAGTGGAAGAGGAGGAAAGGGGTGCTTTTAACTCCCTGACCGTAGATATTTTTGACGATGAATTATACAGGGAGAGGACCGGGCCCACACTGGGCCGGGCTGTGTTTGCACCGGAGGGCAATGTAGATTTCGCCGATACAATTTCACCGGGATCTTATCAGGATATGGAGTTTTCCTGGGACCTTTTGAATAAAGACTGGGAGCAGAGGCCCTCTGATCTGCAAAAAGAAATCTGGGCTTACTGGCAGGATATGGAGGAAGAACAGGAAGAGATGACCGAAAATGAGATAGACATGCTGGTTGCGGATGAATATGATATAAGTCCGGAAGAAGTGGCTGATATCAGGGAGGATGTATTGAGATGGCAGCTCATGGATGTCAGAGACTAAAATAATCATGTTAATCAGGTTTTATCCCGGAGTATATGCAGGGATTTTTTTAAAAATAATGAACTATTAAGGTGAGAGAGAACAGGTAACATAATACTTGAGAACCGTAAAATTCTCAAAAGATAATTAAGGGGGTGAGAGAGCGGTCTGCTGGCAATCATTCTTTTTCCGGTAAAACTGGATATATGGCGATCTCCTGATATGCTTTAATAATATTTTAAATGCAAGGGGGATATCATTATGCCCGACAGGAAGGACAAAAAGCTAGACTATGACCAGCTGCCGAGAATGCCAACCCTGCAGGAAGCTCTTATACCTCTAGTATTCCTCATAGTCATATTGATGGTCAGCATCATCTGGTTTGAGATCGATCCCCATATACCCCTGGTTCTTTCTGCGGCTGCGGCGGCTCTGGTAGCCGTCAAAATGGGCGTTAAATGGGATGTTATAGAATCCGGGCTTATAGATGGTATAATGGTCGGCATGCAGGCCATGGTAATATTGATGATTGTGGGTATGCTGATAGGTTCCTGGATGCAGAGCGGTGTAGTGCCGTTGATGATATACTGGGGTCTGCAGATATTATCTCCCCAGATTTTCCTGGTGGCTTCAGCCCTCATCTGTGCAATCGTAGCTCTGTTTGTGGGCAGCTCCTGGTCTACCGCCGGCACCGTCGGTGTGGCTCTTGTCGGTATAGGTACAGGCCTGGGCATATCCCCGGGTCTGGTGGGAGGATCGATTATCTCCGGAGCCTATCTGGGTGATAAGCTCTCACCTCTTTCAGACACCACCAACCTGGCCCCGGGTTCGGCCGGTGATACACAGGTCTTTGAGCATATAAGACATATGCTCTATGTCACCATTCCCGGTTTTATAATAGCCCTTATCATCTTCGGTGTCATCGGTATTGGATTTGCGGAAGAGGCTATAGACCCCGGTGAGATCGAGGTGATAACTGAGACGCTGGCTGAGAGCTTCAATCTCAATCCCCTGCTCTTTCTGGCTCCCATCTTCGTCATCGCCATGATCATCATGAAGGTTCCTCCCATCCCCGCCCTGCTGGGTGGTGCTGTGCTGGGAGGTATATTTGCTATCATCTTCCAGGGGGCAGGTCTCAGCTCGGTTCTCGATACCATGCATTACGGCTTCTTTATAGAGACGGATGTGGAGCTTGTCGATGAGCTGCTCACTGCCGGAGGACTGGACGGCATGATGTGGACCATTTCCCTGATATTTGCCGCACTGTCCTTCGGAGGTATCATGGAAAACTGTGGATTTCTGGCGGTCATTCTCAAGAGGATACTGAGCATGGCCAAGACTTACGGCTCTATTTCCCTTGTGACTCACATTACGTCAGTTTTTGTAAACCTGGTCACCGCCGATCAGTATCTGGCAATCATACTTCCGGCGAGAATGTTCAGGGAAGCTTACAAGGATGTGGGAGCACATCCCAAAAATCTCTCCAGGATTGCTGAATCAGCCGGCACCCTCACCTCACCGCTTATTCCCTGGAATACCTGCGGTGCCTTCATGTATGGTGCCCTGGGCATCAATCCTCTGGTATACGCTCCCTATGCCTTCTTCAACTGGATAACTCCGCTTATCTCCATTGCCTACGGTTATCTGGGGATTGGATTCGCTAAATGGGAGGAGGAGGAAGAAACCCGCCCTGAGGCCTCCCGTGGGTAAAGGGTAGCACAGATTGATAAATCAATATGGGCAGGGCCCGGGCTGATATCTAAGGTTGGGGCCCTGCTCTTAACTATGAGGGGTAGTTATAATGGTCACAGTCCAGGTGAAGATTCTCACCGCCTCCCGGCAGAAGAAGAAAGGGGAATTCACACTGCAGGTTCCAGTTTCCTGTGATATGGCTCTGGAGAGAATAGAAGATGAGGTGGATTTTTCCCTGCTTGAACGCCTTAAATTTGATATGAAGCTGCTGATCAACGGAAAGGAAGTGCCGGCCAGCGACTGGAGCAGCATCGAACTCACAGAGGGAGATAGAATTGTAATAATACCCGGCGTCGGTGGAGGTTAAGACCCGGTAATATTCGGAGTATAGGAGGTATTTTACATGTCGTGTAGAATCATCGTTGATAGTGCCTGTGATCTGCCCGGGGAGCTCAGGGAGAAATATGATATCAGAGTGCTGCCCTTCGTCATCAATATCGAGGATAAATCCTATCATGATGGAGTGGATATAACCACTGAAGAGGTATATGAAGCCATGCGGGCTGGTAAAGCTCCATCTACTGATCAGGTTCCGGCCCGGACTATCGAAAGCGCTTTCAGAGAAGAGGCGGAAGAGGGAAATGATGTAATCTATCTCAGCTTTTCCAGCAAGATGTCCGGCACCTATCAGACAGCCTGTCTCTTTGCCGAAGAGATCGAGGATGAATATGAGGATATTGAGATAGATGTGGTGGACAGCAGGTCCGGTTCTGCTGCTATCGGGATTTTGGCCTGGAAGACAGCTGAATTGCTCGCCTCCGGTATGAACAGAGAGTCCGTCCTGGCCAGGATGGAGGAACTGATAAATAGAATAGAGCACATCTTCATACTCGATGATCTTGAGGCGCTGCGCCGGGGCGGAAGGATCAGCCGCTCAAAATCCTTTCTGGGTAATCTTTTCAGCATTAAGCCCATGCTCACTGTGAATGCAGGTGAGATTGAGCTCCTGCAGAAAGTGAGGGGAAGGAGCAGAGCCTTACAGAAACTGGTCGATCTATTTGAGGAGAGGTGTTCCGGTATATCTGAAGCGGTGGTGGGGATTGCACATGCTGATGATCAGCAGAGGGCGGAAAAACTCAAGACCATGGTGGAAGATCTCGGAGCAACAGTTTTCTGTAAAGAGCTAATCAACAGTGTGCTGGGTGTTCATCTTGGTATAGGTGGTGTGGGGTTATTTTTTCTCGGAGATTAAATATTTAAGAGGACTATATCTGAGCGGACAAAATATAATCGGGCAGTGTGTTTATTGATATAACAAACGGCA
>CAYXAK010000049.1:0-1101 GCA_964462585.1 uncultured Halanaerobiaceae bacterium | reverse complement strand
ATCTGAGCGGACAAAATATAATCGGGCAGTGTGTTTATTGATATAACAAACGGCAGGGGTGATAAACTTGGCAGAGAGGTATATCGTAAATGTGGAAGCAGCCATATATAACGACGAGGGAAAATGGCTGGTAATAAAGAGAAGCCAGCAGGAAGACCATGCTCCCGGTGCTCTTACACTGGTTGGCGGTAAGGTCGAGGTGAACGGCTCGGAGGATGAGGTTCTGGAGCAGACGCTGAGAAGAGAAGTCCGGGAGGAGGTGGGGATAGAGGTCGATAGCGAGATTCGTTACCTGGAGAGTAAAAGCTTCCAGGGCGGAGATGGTCAGCTGGTGGTCGATATAGTTTTTCTCACCTCCCACAGAAGCGGGAGGGCAGAGGTCTGTGATCCCGAGGAGGTTTCTGAAGTACACTGGCTCTCTCTGGAGGAGATCAGAAAGAAAGAGCGGGCCCCGGCCTATCTGCCCGGTACGGTGGAGAGGGCTCAGGCCGGTCTGGCCGGCCGGCGCTGAGCCCGAATAAAATTATTCTCCGATAACTTTGACCAGCACCCTCTTATCCCGCTGACCATCAAATTCTCCATAGAAGATCTGCTCCCAGGGGCCAAAATCAAGCTCTCCTTCGGTGATAGCCACCACTACCTCCCTGCCCATAATCTGTCTCTTCAGGTGGGCATCTGCATTGTCCTCAAACTTATTGTGGTCATAGCGGGAGACAGGGGCATGAGGAGCCAGTTCCTCCAGCCACTCTTCAAAATCTTTATGCAGACCGGGTTCGGCATCATTTATAAATACGCTGGCAGTAATATGCATGGCATTTACCAGGCAGAGTCCTTCTTCCACACCCGAGCTTTCCACGATATCCCGCACACTTTCCGTGATGTTGACAAACTCCATTCTCCTATCAGTGTTAAACCAGAGATATTCACGCCTGGATTTCATTCTCATTCCCCCTCATTTTTTCTCATAATAATGTAAATAAGAATATCTGTCAAATATTTTCAATGCTTAGAGGAAATTTCTTGCGAAGGGAGAATAGTATAATAAGAAATATTTTAATTTTAACTAATATGCTGCTGTGGTGGTAAAATATATGATGTTTT
>CAYXAK010000048.1:0-14876 GCA_964462585.1 uncultured Halanaerobiaceae bacterium | reverse complement strand
TATCATCTCCTGCAGGTTCCCGATAATCTGCGCCAGGAGAATATAGCCGCCATCAAAGAAGAACCCTCGATACAGAGGACACTCGAGGTCCTTCACAACTGCAATATTCTTCTGCACGGCATCGGCGATGCGGCGGAGATGGCCTCCCGCCGCGGTAGAAGTGAGAAGGAGATAGAGGAGCTGCTGGAGATGGGAGCTATAGGAGAATCATTCGGTTTCTACTTCGATGCCGAGGGAAATATTGTCAACTCCACACCCTCAATAGGTGTGGGGCTGGAAGATGTGGCCCGCATAGAAAAAGTTGTGGCTGTGGCCGGTGGTGAGGATAAGGCCCGGGCCATACCGGCGGTGGTTTCACCTGAGTATCAGGACGTGCTGATAACCGACGAGGAGACAGCACGCATCATGATCCGTGATCTGAGAAAATGCTAGCATAAGCTGGCATGGACAACACCATATAAATTTCGTCTATTTACATTAAATTCAGGAGGGTGATAAAAAATGACCGTTAAGATTGGCATCAATGGTTTTGGAGCAATTGGCAGAAGGGTATTCAGGAGCGCTTATGACAGCGATGAAGTTGAATTTGTAGGCATCAATGACCTGATCGAACCCCGGACACTGGCCTATATGCTCAAATATGACAGCAACTTTGGTACACTCGACGCTGAGGTTGACCACACAGATGACAGTCTGATCGTGGATGGCAGAGAGATTCCTATATCTCAGGAAGAAGATCCCGCGGATCTGCCCTGGGAGGAAGTGGGAGCCGAGGTGGTGCTGGAGTGCACCGGCCTCTTCCGCGATGCCGAGGATGCCAGAAAGCATATTGAGGCAGGAGCCAAAAAAGTCATAATCTCTGCCCCGGGCGATAATGAAGACATATCTGTGGTTATGGGGGTTAATGATGATGAGTATGATCCTGACAACCATCATGTCATCTCCAATGCTTCCTGTACCACAAATGCACTGGGCCCTGTAGCCAAGGTGCTCCATGATGAATTCGGCATCGAAAAGGGACAGATAACCACAGTACATGCCTATACCTCTTCCCAGAATCTGCTCGACGGCCCCTACAGCTGGAAGAAGATAACCAGAGGCCGCGCTGCTGCCGAGAATATCGTGCCCACAACCACGGGTGCGGCCAAAGCCATCACAGAAGTTATGCCTGAACTCAAGGGCAAGCTGGACGGTATGGCCATGAGAGTGCCCACTCCTACAGGTTCGATTGTCGATATGGTTGTAGATCTGGAAGAGGAAGTCACCGAAGAGGACATCCACGAAGCAATGCGCTCTGCCTCAGAGGGTGAGATGGAGGGCATACTGGGCTATGCAGAAGATCCCATAGTCTCCCGCGATGTCTTCGGCGATCCTCATTCCTCAATATATGATCCTCACCACACCAACGTTATAGCCGGAAACCAGGTCAAGCTTCTCACCTGGTATGACAATGAATGGGGCTATGCCGCCAGGCTCGTCGATATGGCCATCAAGATGAAAGAACTCGGTCTGTAAGATAAATTCTGTGGAAGCAAATATGTGTGTCAGCTCCCCTGCCAGCCGGGGGAGCTTTTCTTCCCTCTTTCTTGTGAACATAAAACTTCAGGGGGTGTAAAAATTGAAGAAGAAAACACTTAAAGACTTCGATTTTTCAGGCAAAAAAGCACTTGTGCGTGTGGACTTCAATGTTCCGCTCAAGGACGGCAGGGTCGATGACAATACCCGCATTGAGGCTGCTGTAGATACCATAGATTATCTGATCAGAGAGAAGGCCAAAGTAATACTGATGTCCCACCTGGGCAGGCCCGGAGGAGAGTTCACAGAGGAATTCAGGATGGATCCCGTGGCCGAAGAGCTGGCCGAGGTGCTGGGCAAGCAGGTTAAGAAGGTCGATGACTGCATAGGTCCCGAGGTTGAAAGGGCGGTATCCGAGATGGAAGATGGTGATGTGCTGCTGCTGGAGAACACCCGCTTCTATCCCGGTGAGAAGGAGAATGATCCCGAATTTGCCAGAAAGCTGGCCGCAGCGGCAGATGTGTTCGTCAATGATGCCTTTGGGGCAGCGCACAGAGCCCATGCTTCCACAGCGGGAGTGGCTGAATATCTGCCCTCTGTTGCCGGATTTTTGATGCAGCGTGAGCTCAATTCGCTGGGTGAAGCCATGGAAAATCCCGAGCATCCCTATGCAGCTATCATCGGCGGTGCCAAGATCTCGGATAAGATGTCCGTGATCAAAAATCTGCTCGATAAGTGCGATCAGCTCCTTCTCGGCGGCGGAATAGCAAATACCTTTCTCCTGGCCGAAGGCTTCGAGGTGGGCGATTCGCTGGTCGAAGCGGATAAGGTCGATCTGGCCAGAGAGATAATGCAGGAAGCCGGGAAAAAGGGTGTGGAGGTAGTCCTGCCCGATGATGTGGTCGTAGCCGAGGACAATATCGAAGGTGCCAACCATAAGGTGGTCGACCGCTCTGAAGTTCCTGAGGGCTGGCAGATACTGGATATTGGTGGCCCCAGGACCATAGAGAAGTTCAGCGAGATAATCAAAAAAGCCAGAACAGTGACCTGGAATGGACCGCTGGGTGTATTTGAGATAGAGGAATTCGCCCGGGGAACAAATGAAATAGCAAAAGCTCTGGCCGAATCCGGGGCCTATAAAGTTGTCGGCGGCGGGGAATCAGCTGCTGCCATCCGTCTGGCCGGAGTGGAAGAGGAGATGTCCCATGTCTCCACCGGAGGTGGAGCCTCACTCACATTCTTTGAGGGCAAACCCCTGCCCGGAGTGGAAGCACTCGACGATTTAGACGGCTGAAAATAGAGGAGTGATAATATGAGAAAACCATTTATTGCAGGTAACTGGAAGATGAATAAAACTCCCTCCGAGGCCAGAGAGCTGGTGAGCGAGCTGAAGGAGAGAGTTTCCGATGTAGATGATGTCGATATGGCAGTCTGTCCCACCGCAGTGGCTCTGCCTGCCGTGGTCGAAGAGCTCAAAGACAGCGATATCATGGTAGGTGCCCAGAATATGTACTGGGAGGACAGTGGATCCTATACAGGTGAGATATCTCCCGCCATGCTCAATGACCTCGATCTGGATTACGTCATAATCGGCCATTCCGAGCGCAGAGAATATTTTAATGAAACCGATGAAGAGGTAAATCTCAAGGTTAAAAAGGCTCTGGATTCCGGTCTCAAGCCCATAGTATGTGTGGGTGAGAGCCTGGAGGAAAGAAAGGCTGGCAGAACGCGTGAGAAAGTGAGCTTTCAGGTCAAAGCTGCTCTGGCCGGTGTGCCCGGGGAGAGAATTCCCGAGGTGACCATAGCCTATGAACCTCTCTGGGCCATAGGCACGGGCGAGAGTGCCAGTGCCGAAGAAGCTGCCAGCACCATAGACAGCATAAGAGAGATCATAGCAGAACTGTCACCCGGTGCGGAAGACGAGATAAGGATACAGTATGGTGGCAGCGTTAAACCCCACAATATAGAGGATTTCATCACAAAACCCACACTTGATGGTGCACTTGTGGGTGGAGCAAGTCTCACCGCAGAATCCTTTGCAGGAGTGATTAAAAAATGTCAGAACAGAGGCCCAAACCAGTAGCACTGATAATAATGGATGGATATGGTCTCTCCCCCCGGGAAGAGGGCGATGCCACCCGGGCGGCAGAGACTCCCTATCTCGATAAACTCTTCCAGGAAGCGCCCTATGCCGTGCTGGGTGCGGCCGGAGAAGCAGTAGGCCTGCCTGAGGGGCAGATGGGCAACTCCGAGGTCGGTCATCTCAATCTCGGTGCGGGCAGAAAAGTCTATCAGGAGTTCACCCGCATCAACAAGGCCATCGAGGACAATGAACTGGAGGAAAATGAGAGGCTGATGAAGGCCATCAGAAGGGCGGATGATAACGGCGGTGCCCTCCATCTGATGGGGCTTCTCTCCGACGGGGGCGTGCACAGCCATATACTCCATCTCTTCGGACTTTTAGAGATGGCAGAGGAATACGGACTGGAGGATGTCTATGTCCATGCTATTCTGGACGGCCGCGATACACCACCACAGAGTGCGCTGAAATATATAGAACAGCTGGAGGAGAAGATGGATGAGCTCGGTGTGGGCGAAATTGCCACCGTCAGCGGCCGCTATTACACCATGGACAGGGATGAACGCTGGGATAGAACCGAAAAGGCCTATAAGGCCCTGGTCAAAGCCGAGGGGAAAGAAGCTCCTTCGGCCGCAAAGGCAGTTGAGAACTCCTATGAGGAAGATGTAAATGATGAATTTGTCGAGCCGGTCGTTGTCAACCCCGAGGGCCGGATCAGAGATGGTGATGCGGTCATTTTCTTCAACTTCAGGGCGGATAGAGCCCGCCAGATCACAAGAGCTCTGGCACTTCCAGAGTTCTCCGGGTTCGAGCGGCCGCAGGAACACCCCGACGATCTCTATTATGTCTGTATGACGGAATATGATGAGGATTTTGACCTTCCCATAGCTTTCCCTCCCATGGAAGTGGAGAAGGGTCTGGGTGAGATCTTAAGCAGCCAGGGTTTAAAACAGCTGCGCATAGCCGAGACGGAGAAATATGCCCATGTCACTTTCTTTTTCAACGGCGGCGAGGAGAAGGAGCTTGAAGGTGAAGAGAGAGTTCTCATTCCCTCGCCCCAGATAGAGACCTATGATAAACAGCCCGAGATGAGCGCCCCCGAAGTCACGGATAGGGTGCTGGAGCTGATTGAGGAGCATGAATTTGACGTCATCGTATTGAACTATGCCAATCCTGATATGGTCGGCCATACAGGTGATTTTGAAGCGGCGGTTAAAGCCGTGGAAGCCGTGGAAGAGGGCGTATCACAGGTGGTGCCTGCCATACTGGAAAAGGGTGGTCAGGTTCTGCTGACCGCCGATCACGGCAATGCCGAGAAGATGGAGGAAGAGGATGGTTCTCCCTTTACAGCCCACAGCACAAATGACGTGCCTCTCTTCTATCTCGGCGGTCCCCGCGGCATCACGATCAGAGACGGTATACTTGCAGATATAGCTCCGACAATGCTCGATATACTGGGACTGGAAAAGCCGGAAGAGATGACCGGCAGATCGCTGCTGGTCGAAGAAGCAGGTCAGCAGAAGAAAATACAGAGTGGAGGGTGATATAAATGGAAACGATGATCTCCGATATTTATGCCCGCGAGGTGCTTGATTCCCGCGGCAATCCCACTGTTGAGGTTGAAGTCTATCTGGAGAATGGAGCCATGGGCAGAGCCCTGGTTCCCTCAGGAGCCTCGACGGGTAAACATGAAGCTCTGGAACTGCGTGATGGTGATGAAGAGCGCTTTCACGGCAAAGGCGTGAAAGAGGCCGTGGAGAACGTCAACTCCACCATCGCTCCTGAACTGATAGGTTTTGATGCCCGCGATCAGATAATGGTCGATGAGATCATGCTCGAGCTCGACGGAACCGATAAGAAGGAGAATCTGGGTGCAAATGCCATTCTGGGTGTATCGATGGCTGTAGCCCGGGCGGCTTCTCTGGCAGCCAATACCTACCTCTTCAAGTATCTGGGAGGAGTGGGGTCCCGCACACTGCCGGTGCCGCAGATGAATATTCTCAACGGCGGTGAACACGCCGACAACAATGTTGATATCCAGGAGTTCATGATCATGCCCGTGGCGGCAAAAAGCTTCAAGGATGCCGTCAAAATGGGCTCTGAGATCTATCACACGCTGAAGAATGTTCTGCAGGAGAAGGATCTCAGCACCTCGATAGGTGATGAGGGAGGTTTTGCCCCCGATCTCTCCTCCAGCGAAGAGGCCATCCAGGTTATCATGGACTCGGTGGAAAGAGCGGGCTATACTCCCGGTGAGGAGATAATGCTGGCTCTGGATGCCGCTGCTTCCGAGCTCTATGAGGATGGTGCCTATCAGTTCTCGGGTGAGGGTGTAGAGCGTTCTTCCTCCGAGCTGGTCGATTACTATGCAGATCTGGTAGATAAGTTCCCCATCATCTCTATAGAAGACGGCCATGACGAAGATGACTGGAAGGGCTGGCAGGAGATGACCAGAAGGCTCGGTGATGAGATTCAGATAGTGGGTGATGACCTCTATGTGACAAATATCGAGCGTCTGGAGAGAGGAATTGACGAAAACAGCAGCAATTCAATTCTGATCAAGGTCAATCAGATCGGCACACTGACCGAGACTCTGGAGACAGTGGAGCGGGCCAAGCAGGCAGGCTTTACCTCTGTCATCTCCCACCGCTCCGGTGAAACTGAGGATGTGACCATCGCCGACCTGGTGGTGGGCCTCAATACAGGTCAGATAAAGACCGGTGCTCCCGCCCGTTCCGAGAGGGTGGCCAAGTACAATCAACTGATCAGAATAGAAGAGGTCCTGGGCGATAGAGCCCGCTATGCCGGCAGAGATGCTTTCTTCAACCTGAAATAATCCGGCCCGGCAGGAAAACTTAAAAATATGAGTACAGATAAAATATGCATATAAAGCAAAAACCCCGGCGTCTGCCGGGGTTTTTGGCTGGTTAATTGTATTGAAAGCGATCTGGCTGCACTCTCTGCAAATAATTATTGATATCCTGGTTTAATTTTATGTATTCCAGCCCCTTTTCTGCAGGGCTTCAAGATTTTCAGCGCCTATCTCCTCTCCCACAGCCGGAGAGCGATTAGGAGCGGCGGCCTGGTTTGAGCGTTTATTTCTGCTGCCGGTCTCCTGCCGGGAGGCCAGCTCCTGAATGGCCACTGCTGCGGTGCGGGCTGTGATCCGTCCGCAGAGCCCTAAATTTACTATCTCGATTATCCTGTCTGATTTTTCGGCTGAAGGTCCTATGATATCGATCATTAACTGATCAAAGCTCTCCGTCTCCTCCTCATCACTGGCGGGAAACGTGCTGCTGTCGGAAAAAAGTTCTCTGCGAAGAATTATCAGCCTCTCAACTGCTTCTGTTCTGCTAAGCACCTGTGATCACCATAACCGTAAATGAACTGACCTGCATACAATTTCCCCCTTTCTGCAGCCGCTGCGGCTACCAGTTTCCCTGCTCTGACTGCCTGCGCCTGTAATCTGTCTGAGGTGAGCTGGAAAAAGCCAGCTTGTAACCCGCCACCATCTTGTTGACGCGGGAAGCTATGTTGCGGGCCACAATCTGCAGCCTCTCATCTTCGATCGGCGAAGTTTTCTCCTCCAGAAAGACCTCAAAATTGTGATTGGAGGTGAAGATCGTAGCCAGGTTGTTTTTGAGGCGGTAATCAACCCAGTAGAGGAGAGTCTCCAGGACGAATGGAGAATATCTCAGTTCATTGAAGATGTCATCCAGGACCACCAGTCTGGCCATCCTGGCCCGGTGGAAGAGCTCCGTCTTCTCAAAATCTTTGTTCTGCTCCTCTATATCGTTTTTGATATCCATCAGACCTTCGGAGACATTGATAAAATAGACAGGTGTCCAGTTCAAATTGTATGGAAAGACGCCGTGCCTTACAACCTCTTTATTCTCATACTCCTCTCTGGCTATCTCCCGGGCGGCTTTTTTCAGGGCGGCCACGGCCAGATGTGTCTTGCCTATACCCGGGTGTTTGCTGAAAAAATATACGGACTGGGGCACCTCCATGGCCGTCATGATATCGCTGGCAAAGGTCTTAAACTTCTGCACAACTTCTTTGTTGCGGGAGGAGAGAACATCGGTGTTATAGTTCTCCAGTGTGCAGTCCTGGAAGAGGGGATCGATATTGGCATTATCAATTATATGCTGATAGATTCTCTCCACCATCTTCTCCCGTTCAACCTGTTCAGTTCCAGTCTCTTTTTGTGAGCTCTTCGATGTCGTGGAGTTTATCCTGTTCTTCTTTTTTTTCAGGATCTCCTGAAATTTGTCCTCCATTTTTCTTCTGCTCCCCTCTGTAATCTTGATATTCGGCCAGAGTGGTGATATTCTCATCATACAGACTGCTGAGAACTGTACACAGGTAGGAGACAGGATTGCCGCTGGCCCGCCGGGATGTATAGCCGATCAACTCCTCCAGGAGCTCAACTTCCATACCCCTTTCCAGATATGCAGTGAGATGGGTGAAATCAGATGGTGTCAGCTGACGTCCCGGGAAAGCCTTCTTCCAGGCGCTGACCAGCCTGTCCTCTTTATCAGTTTCTGCTTCTTCTTTTATTTTATTCTCAATCTCTGCCTTAGATTCCTGCGGCAGAAGAAGAAGAAGTTCTATTTTGCGGTCGGAATCGTATTTGATCAGCTCGATGAAATTGTGGCGGTCAAGTTTTTTCAGGATTGTGAAGATTGTTTCCGGGGCGATAGAAGTAAGGCGGGCGAACTTGCCGGGAGAGATGAGGACCTTCCTGTTCCCATCAGACTGGCTCCAGAGCGTTATGAGGGCCAGCCTGTCATAACTGGCCAGCTCCTTCTGACGCCAGATAAATTCGGGAATGACACTGGTGCTGAAGTTTTTTCGATTATCACTCATGCTACTACCTCCAGATAGATCTCATCCGGACAGCGTATAATTAAATATACCACAGCAGCGGTTTAATTTCAATGCAAATAAAATTGTATTTTTTCCGCAGTTATGTTAAAATGATTAAGGATGAATAGAGTCCAAAGAAAGAGGAGGTGACAGACTTTGTTTGTATTGAGAATTCTACACGTGATCGTTTCTATAGGTGTTATAGTGGGAGTCCTGCTCCAGTCTGGAAAGAGCGCCGGCCTGTCCGGAACAATAGACGGCGGTGCCACGGAATTTTTCGGCTCTTCCGGCAGGAGAATGGAAAAGAAAATTAATAAGGCTACCGGTGTAGGAGCAGTTATATTTATGCTGCTTTCACTCATACTGGCTGTGGCTTGATTTTTATCATTATTCAATATTATATAACATGAGCTAAAATGAGCAGCAAATTTGCATAAATAGCAATCTGGCGGTCGCTGACCGCTGTTTCTCTTTTTATGAGCAATCAAAGAAAGTCTATTTCTCGGTTTGATAATCTACCCCTGCGGTTCATAATAAACCTCATATAAACACTAATAATATATGAATAAATAAAAAATAAATTAAATAAAGGAGGAAGCAGGCACAATGGAGATGTTAGTTCCCCCGGCTGGTGTACTGGCTCTTATTTTTGCCCTGGTAAGAGCACGAAAAGTTCTCAAGGCTGACCGCGGCACCGACAGGATGAAAGAGCTTTCTACCATGATCAATGAAGGTGCCATGGCCTTTCTGGGCAGAGAATACAGCATACTGACGATATTCGTGATAGCGGTAACTGCTATCATCGTCCCCACACTGGGATGGCAGACTGCTGTATCCTTTATTCTGGGAGCTATTTTTTCCGGACTCGCTGGTTTTATAGGCATGCAGATAGCGACAAATGCCAACGCCCCGACCACCCAGGCGGCAAGGACCTCGCTCAACGATGCACTTGATATATCCTTTGCCGGCGGCTCGGTGATGGGGATGACGGTCGTTGGACTGGGAACACTGGGATTGGGTGTTCTCTACATACTCTTTATCAATAATGTGGAATATATCCGGGGCTTTGCCTTCGGCGCCAGTTCTATCGCCCTCTTCGCCCGTGTGGGCGGAGGCATATATACCAAGGCGGCAGATGTAGGTGCTGATCTGGTGGGCAAAGTGGAGGAAGGAATGCCCGAAGATGATCCGCGCAACCCGGCTGTTATCGCCGACAATGTCGGTGATAACGTAGGCGATGTTGCCGGTATGGGAGCCGACCTCTTCGAATCCTTTGTCGGTTCGGTTGTAGCAGCCATGACACTGGGTGTGGCCCGGGGGGAAGAGTATGTCATTCTGCCCCTGCTTTTGGTTTCACTGGGAATAATAGCGGCCATCATCGGCACCCAATTCGTGCGTGTGAGAGAAGGCGGTGACCCGGCCAAGGCCCTGGACAGGGGGCTTTCCATAAGCTCCATCATCACTGTGGTATTTGCCTTCTTTCTGGTCAGGTCGCTCATGCCTGATATGGGTGTTTTCTGGGCCATACTGGCAGGTCTTCTGGTCGGTATCGCTATAGGAAGGATAACGGAGTATTATACCTCGGAGAAATTTAAGCCGGTAAAGGGAATAGCCAGACAGTCACAGACCGGTACGGCGCCCAATATAATCGCCGGTGTGGCCGTCGGTATGAAGAGCACGCTCTTTCCCATACTCTGTATCGCCCTGGCCATATTTATAGCCTATAACATGGCCGGTCTTTACGGTATAGCCATGTCAGCGGTGGGGATGCTCTCCACAATAGGAATCTCTCTCAGTATAGACGCCTATGGTCCGATAGCCGATAATGCCGGCGGAATTGCCGAGATGGCCGAGCTCGATTCCGCCGTCCGAGAGAGAACCGATGAGCTCGATTCAGTGGGCAACACCACTGCAGCTATCGGCAAGGGTTTTGCCATCGGTTCGGCCGCACTCACAGCTCTATCGCTATTTGCCGCTTTTTCCGAAGCGGTTAATCTGGATATAATCAGCCTGACCGAGCCCGATGTTATCATCGGTCTCTTCATAGGTGCCATGCTGACATTCCTCTTCTCGGCCCTTACCATGGAGGCGGTCAGCAAGGCGGCTTCACGCATGATCACAGAGGTGCGCCGCCAGTTCAAGGAAAACCCGGCCATACTCGAAGGCACAGAGAAGCCTGACAGCAAGAGGTGCATAGCTATCAGCACCAAGGCAGCTCTCATGCAGATGGTTCTGCCCGGGCTGCTGGCCGTTGTCGTTCCCGTGCTGATAGGCCTCTGGAGCGTTGAGGCCCTGGGAGGACTTCTGGCCGGTGCACTTTCTACAGGTGTACTGCTGGCCATAATGATGGCCAATGCCGGTGGAGCCTGGGATAATGCCAAAAAATATATCGAAGCTGGAAATTTCGGGGGCAAGGGCACGGAGACACATTCTGCCTCCGTCGTAGGGGATACCGTGGGAGATCCTTTTAAGGATACCTCCGGTCCCTCACTGAACATTCTGATCAAGCTCATGACTATCGTTTCCCTGGTCTTTGCCCCTCTGTTCGTATAGCTGAAGTTTCTGTAAAGGCAGGAGTTTGCACCTGCCGGGGTGAGATTGGGCGGGAGGTGTATTAGTTTGGATTTTGAAGATGATAGTTACTGTATAGTCTGTGGGGAGGATAATCCCCTCTCACTTGAACTGACATTTGAAGCAGTTGAAAGCGAAAATGGTCGGGTCCGGGCCGAGTTCACACCCGATGAGAAGCTGGCCGGATTTAAAGGCTATATGCACGGCGGCATAATAAGCACACTGCTCGATGAAGCCATGGCCAAGGCCATTTACCGCCAGGGCTGGCAGGCTGTGACCGCCGAGATGACCGTCCGCTATGTAGAGCCGGTCCGCCTGGATCAGCGCCTGCGCGTGCTGGGCTGGATTCAGGAAAAGAGAAGGCGCATTATTGAGACATCAGCCCGCCTGGAGAACAAAATGGGTGATGAGCTGGCCCGCTCCAAAGCCCGGTTTGTGATGAAGGGCAACAGATGCAGAGAACCACAGGAGGATGATAAAGATGGAGATGACTAGAGAGAAAGCAGTTGATCTGGTCAGAGAAAATATAGATGAGGATAATCTGGTCAAACACTGTCTGGCGGTGGAAGGTGTTATGCGCAGGCTGGCCCGCTATTTCGACAGAGAAGAGGAGAAATGGGCCCTGACCGGCCTGCTCCACGATATAGACTATTCTGAGACCAAGGATGATGAGGAAAAGCACAGCCAGTTAGGCGCTGACATGCTGGCAGATATGGGCATGCCCGATGATGTAGTCGAAGCCGTGCGGGCCCATAACCATGCTCACGGTCTGCCCCGGGAGACACTTCTGGCCAAAGCGCTCTATGCCAGCGATCCCCTCACGGGATTGATTGTCGCTGCCACACTGGTCCATCCCGAACAGAAGCTTGCTGAGGTCGATACCGACTTCGTGCTCAACCGTTATGAGGAGAGCTCCTTTGCCCGCGGTGCCGACAGAGATGTCATAGCCAGCTGTACGGAGATGGATCTGGAGCTGGACGAATTCGTATCTCTTGCCCTTGAGGGCATGCAAAACATCTCGGAAGAACTGGGGCTGTAATTATGTCTGCAAGACTGGAGATAAAAGAATTTCTAAAAGAAGAAGCCACAAAACCACTTTCCGTGGAGGATATTGCAGAGGAGTTCAATGTTCCCCGCCATCAGCGGCAGGAGTTCGAGAAGGTGCTGGATTCGCTTGTAAAGGAGGGCTTTCTCTACCGCAGCAGCAGGAATCTCTACGGTATTCCCGAAAAATTTAACATGATCAGGGGCCGTGTGGAGAGAAATCCCAAGGGATTTGCCTTTCTCATTCCCGATAATCCCGAAAAGGAAGATGTATTTATAAGCTCCGATAATTTGAACGGGGCTATGAACAACGACAAGGTACTGGCCCGGTTTCTGCCCCACAGCCATGGTGAGAAAGAGGAAGGCGAGGTTGTGGAGATTGTCGATCGCGCCAACGACCATATCGTTGGTGTTCTAGATAATTATAAGCGCTATGGTTTTGTCATTCCCGACAACCAGCGCATAAATACTGATGTATTTGTCCCCCAGGAGGCCCTGAAGGGGGCAGAAGATGGTGACAAGGTGGTCGTTGAGATCACGCGCTGGCCCGAAAGGAACAGAAACCCCGAGGGCAGAATTGTGGAGATACTGGGCAAGAAAGGCGAGAGCGGCGTTGATCTGGAAGCCCTGATCAGACAGCTGGAACTGCCCCAGGAGTTTCCGGCCGAAGTAAAGCACCGGGCCGAAGAGCTAAGCGGAGAGATACCATCTGAAGAGATAGAGCGGAGAAAGGACTGCCGCGATCTCACGCTCTTCACCATAGACCCCGACGAAGCCAAAGATTTTGACGATGCGGTCTCGGTGGAAAGGCTGGGAGATAACAGTGTCAGGCTGGGTGTTCACATAGCCGATGTCAGCCATTATGTGAAGGAAGGCTCAGTCCTGGATGAAGAAGCCTACCAGCGCGGCACCAGCATATATCTGGTGGACAGGGTCATCCCCATGCTGCCGGAGCGGCTTTCCAATGATCTCTGCAGTCTGCGCCCCCGTGAGGACCGCCTTGCTCTGAGTGTATTTCTCGATTATCAGCTCGACCCCTTCGAGCTCGAAGATTATGAGATAGAGGAGACGATTATCAACTCCAACTATCGTTTGACCTATGATGAGGTCAGAGATATTATAAAAGATGACGATGAAGATAAAAAGCGGGAATACAGCGATATACTCGATGACCTGAATATGATGGCCAGGCTGAGAGAGAAGCTTTTGAGCGGCCGCAGATTGCGCGGCACCATAGAATTTGAATTTCCCGAGGTAAAAGTTATACTCGATGATCAGGGTCGGGCTGTCGATCTGCAAAAGCGCCAGCACGGCATGCCTGAGGAGATGATCGAGGTCTTTATGATCGCCGCCAACAGAGTTGTAGCCGAGGAAGCTTACTGGCGGGAGGCTCCCTTCATCTACAGGGTTCACGATACTCCCGATGCCGACAGCATCAAGCAGTTTAACGAGTTCATCCATAACTTCGGCTATCATATCAAGGGTGGTGAGAGCGGTGATGTCCACCCCGGTGCTCTGCAGGAGCTGCTGGATGAGGTGAGCGGCAAAGATGCCGAAAATGTCATCGAGACCATGATGCTGCGCTCGATGAAAAAAGCCATCTACTCACCGGTGAATATCGGTCATTTTGGTCTGTCACTGGACTGTTACTGTCACTTCACCTCACCGATAAGGCGCTATCCGGATCTAATGGTTCACCGCATAATCAAGGAGCTGGCCAATCAGGGTAGGCTGGAAAAAAGCCGACGCCGGCAGCTGGAGGATGAGCTGCCCGCCGTAGCCGATCACTGTTCGGTCCAGGAGAGAAAAGCTCTTGATGCCGAGAGGGATTCAGTCGATCTCAAGCGCATAGAGTATATGGAGCAGCATATAGGCAACAAATTCACCGGAATAATAAACGGTGTGACAGGCTTCGGCTTTTTCGTCCAGCTCGATAATACAGCCGAAGGTCTGGTGCATGTTGAGGATCTCACCGATGATTACTATCAGTATCGCGAGGATCTTCAGGCCCTGATAGGTGAACGGACCAAGAAGACATTCCGCCTGGGTGATACCGTGGAAGTGAGAGTCATCAGGGCCAATGTGGAGGAGAGAGAGCTGGACTTTGTTCTGGCAGATATGGAGTGAGGTGATCTATCATGCCCGATGATAATGAAAATATAAAAGTGGTGGCCCGCAACCGCAAGGCCAGGCACGATTATTTTATCGAGGAGACCTATGAGGCGGGGATCAAGCTCAGGGGCACCGAGATCAAATCCATCCGGGAGGGGAGAGTTAACCTCAAGGACAGCTTTGCCCTGGTTAAAGATGGAGAGGTCTATCTCCATAATATGCATATAAGCCCCTACAAGCAGGGGAACAGAGCCAACCATGAGCCGGAGAGAAAGCGCAAACTGCTCCTGCGTAAAAATCAGATAAAGCGCCTGCTGGGGGCCACCCGCCGTGAGGGCTTCACACTTGTCCCTCTTTCCCTTTATTTAAAGGGCAATCTGGCCAAAGTGGAGCTGGCCCTGGCCAAAGGCAAGGAAAAACACGATAAGCGCGAGGAGATAAAAAAGAAAGAGCATCAAAGGGAGATGGAGAGAGCTCTCAAAGATCGCAATTATCGCCGCTAAACCGGAGCATATTATAGCTGATCGGCAATATTGAGCCCTTGACATAAACCCGTTTATCCATTATAATTAGAAGTGGAAAAAATGAATCTCTGAGATGTTTTTTGGGGGTGTAATGGATTCGCCTGTGTGGTGAATCCTCTGACAGCGCTCCGGGGACGCCTTTCACCCGTAAAACGACTGGC
>CAYXAK010000047.1:0-15026 GCA_964462585.1 uncultured Halanaerobiaceae bacterium | reverse complement strand
CCTGGATGTGGGGCCATACGGTGAGATTTGAAGATCAGGTTGGCGGCGATCTCAGTGTTGCCATGCCCTCGATACTCACCGAGCCCTGGAATCCCACCGATGGCAGCAACTGGATCTTTGACATGATGATGATAAGGGCCACATCCGAAGCCGGTTATATGTGGGATCCCTATACAGGCCTGCACTATCCCCTCCACTTCGAGGAAGCTGAAGTTCAGATCAGAGAGGGTCTGCCTGTCGATAAGACTCTGGACTGGGTCGATCTGGAATTTGTAGAGCCTGAAGATAACACCGTACCCGAGGATGCTTACTATGACTGGGATGCAGAGGAAGAGAGATTCATAACCGTAGGAGAATACTTCGATGAGCCGCCGACGGCGAACAGAGCTGTCCGCACAGTATATCCCGAAGATGTGGATATAATGTGGCATGATGGCACAGAGTTCACCGTGGCTGATATCCTCTGGATGTATATACTGGATATGGACAGAGCCCAGGAGGAGAGCGATATCTTCGACGAAGCAACTGTGCCAGGATATCAGAGCTTCATGGAGGACTTCCTCGGCTTCAGAATAATAGATGACGATCCCATCACATTCGAATACTATTCCGATCTCTTTTATCTCGATGCCGAGTTGTACATTCCCTCCGGCTTTCCCCTCTGGGATCAGGGCTCAGGGGCCCTGCACAATATGGCTGTAGCCTTCGAGGCTGAAGCAGAGGGTCTGCATGCCCATACTTCTGCCAAGGCTGATGCAGAAGATGTAGAGCACGCCAACTATATCGGCGGCCCCAGCCTGGAGTTCATGGAGGAGCAGCTGGAGTGGATGACAGAGGAGAACTACATCCCCTATGAAAACACACTGGGCGAATATATAACAGAGGAAGAGATGGCCGAGAGATATGATAATCTCAATGAATGGTATGAAGATAAAGGACATTTCTGGGTGGAGACCGGTCCCTATTACCTGGAAGATGCTCACGCTGTTGAGGGTATAGTTGAGCTCGAACCCTTCGAAGATTATCCCTACAGAGCCGACCGCTGGGATATCTTCGATGAGCCCATGATACCCGAGATCAGCATAGAAGATCCCGGAACCATAGGTGTGGGAGAGGCCGTGGAGATCGGTGTGGATGTCACCTTCGAAGGCGAACCATACCCCAGCGAGGAAGTAGTATCCACAGACTTCCTGCTCTTCGATACACATGAGAACCTGGTAGTATCAGGAGAGCTGGAAGAAGTGGCAGAAGGAGAATGGGTGGTGAGATTGAGCGAAGAGGATACCTCCAAGCTCTCCACCGGACCCACCCGGCTTGAGGTCATCTTCTCACCACTATCCATAGCTTCACCCTCGATTGAGACCGTAGAATTCGTGGTGATAGAATTCTAAGCTGTCTCAATTTAAATTGAAGGCTCGATAAATGGAATACCGCCATGGGGGAAGGCGACTTCTCCCATGGCTTTTTGTTAATTCAAATTTGCTTTTGCAATTTATCGAATCTATTCATTGAAGCATTATTTGTTTTTAAGGAAAAATCCAGTATATAAGAAAATAGGAGGTGCCTTAATGGCCAGGGACGATTTTCCTGAAGCTGAGGCAGATAGAGATAAAGCACAGATTGTGGAAGAGAGTGATGGAGGTTCAGCAGGCTGGAAGAGAATCGGCAAATATTTTTCGATGCGTCTGCTGGTTCTGTTTCTCACCGCAGTGGTGGCGGTCTATATTCTCATCCTGGTGGCCAATATGGGTGGTGCTGTCGATGAAATAAGGGAGGCACAGATACGCGAGCAGGTAGGCATGCAGATGCGGGCCATGTCCAGTGAAATGGCGGACTGGTCGGCGGAGAGACGCCGTGAGTACGAAGAAGCACTGGTGGAACAGGAACGTCAGAGGCTGGGACTGGATGAGCCCTTTATTCTGAGAAGCTTCATCTATCTCAGGGATGCTGTCACACTTGATCTGGGAACCGCCGAGCAGCTCACAAGTGATGAAGGATCGAGGCGGGTACAGCTCATTATTTTAGAACGCCTGCCTCCCACACTGATGTTAACAGCAACTTCATTTATAATTTTATTTTTTAGCTCTGTATTTTTAGCTTTAATTCTCTCGCGCAAATACGGCAGCATTGTGGACAGGCTTTTGATAATTCTGGCTCCGAGTTCGGCTGCGCCCAGCTGGTTTTATGGTATATTTTTAATTCTTATATTTGCTGCACTGCTGGGCTGGTTTCCCTGGGGCGGCATGGTCGATGCTCCGCCGCCGAAGGAGACACTGCCCTATGCTCTGAGCGTAATGAGGCATCTTGTGCTGCCGGTTGGAGCCTGGGTGCTGTCGGCCATATTCATCAATATCTATCAGTACCGCACATTTTTTCTCATCTATTCCAGTGAAGATTATGTGGAGGTGGGCAAGGCCAAAGGGCTTTCCAACCGTGCTCTGGAGCGAAAGTATATACTGAGACCAACTATACCGCCTATTCTCACCAACTTCATGATGACGGCCATCACCTTGATAATGGGTAATGTTATACTGGAAGAGGTCTTCAACTGGCCGGGTCTGGGCAGATTGATATTCCAGGCTATAAACCTCTTCGACGTTCCCATAGTAATAGGCGTAAATATCATCTTTGCCTATCTTCTGGCCATCACTATCTTCATACTGGATATCTTCTATGCCCTTCTGGACCCCAGGGTCAGGGTCGGCTCAGATGAAGGAGGAATGTAATAATGCAGAGATTACTTCAGCAGCTGAAGGAGATAAAGAACTACCCTTCCGCACTTGTGGGGGTACTGCTGATCTCAGTACTGATCATAATAGCGATTGTAGTCGTCATAGTTATACCCTATGAAGAGGCTCTGCTTCTCTGGCGGGGTGGTGATGTATGGCAGGAGACGCCCAGACACGCCCGCCCGGTCTATGTGGACTGGTTTACCGGTGATGATCTGCCCCGGACTGCCAAAGTAGATTCGCGGGATATGCCGGAGAGAAAGGAAGTCACCGAAATGAACGGGGCCAAGGAGTTTACCATCGAGCTGCCGCTGGATTATCAATACGATGGCTTCCCGCGGGAATTGAATATCTTATTTGAAGCCGAATACGAGGAGACGCGCCCCCATATCCGCGTGGAATGGGAGACACCTGATGGCAGAATATACGAGACGGAGAGTTTTTCCACACGACAGGAGCATATCTTTCGGCTGGCGCGATCGGATGCCCTGGAAGATCAGCTGAGTGTATCTCCCCGCCTGGGGCTGCTGATGGATCCTGAAATTGAGGAACCAACCCCCCTCAAAGGCGAGCATACCGTAAGAATCAGGGGTCATATGTTCGAGGAAGGTGCGGATATCGAGGCCCGACTGGTCTCCTATGGTCAGGTACACGGTTGGTTCGGAACCGATCACAGACGCAGGGAGATAAAGATAGGACTGCTCTGGGGTCTGCCCATAGCTCTTGTATTTGGTGCTTCTATAGCCCTGGTGGCCAATGTATCGACACTTATCATCTCAGCGATAGCCACCTGGTTTAGAGGCTGGGTGGAATGGATTGTCATCAGGCTGACTCAGATAAATCTGGTCATACCCAATCTGGTTCTTCTGATACTGATAGGTATGCTCTATTCCAGAAGCCTGTGGGTGCTGGGGGCAGTGGTGGCTTTAAAGGGAGTTTTCAGTCCCTTTACACTGACCTACCGCTCAATGTTCTTATCGATCAAGGAAGAACCCTATATCGAAGCCGGGCTCTCCTATGGTTCCAGCCAGAAGAGGCTGATATTCCTCTACATGATACCGAAGGTTATTCCCTTTTTGATACCTCAGTTTGTCATGGCCATACCGACCTATGTTTTTCTGGAGGCTTCTCTGGCTGTGCTGGGGCTGGGAGATCCCGTGCTGCCCACACTGGGCAAGCTTATAAATGATGCTCATTCCCAGGGAGCTCTCTACATGGGCAGATATTACTGGATAGTCCAGCCGGCTATACTGCTCATGCTCATAGGTCTGAGTTTTGCTCTCACGGGTTTTGCCCTGGATAGAATCATGAACCCCAGGTTGAGGGAGGAATAAAAATGCCAGAAAACGATAAAGTACTCACCGTTGAAGATATGCACCTGTATTACCAGACCAGCCGGGGTATAGTTCAGGCGGTGGATGGTGTAAGCTTTGCTCTGGATCGCAGGAAGAGCATGGTGATAGTCGGAGAATCGGGCTGTGGCAAGACATCGCTGGGCAATGCCATACTGCGGCTGCTGCCGGAGAATGTCCAGCGCTATGAGGGACGCTGTCTTCTCAACGGCCAGGATATAATGCAGTATGATAACGAGAAATTCAGAAAGAATGTCCGCTGGGTAAGGGCGGCCATGGTTCCCCAGGCTGCCATGAATGCCCTCAATCCGGTCATAAGTGTGGCCGATCAGGTGGCAGAGCCGCTTTTGATCCACGATGTCGTGGAAAACAAAGAAGAGGCGCTGGAAAAGGTAAAGAAGACTTTCGACAAAGTCGGTGTTCCCCGTGATTTTCTCCAGCGCTATCCCTTTGAGCTCAGCGGTGGCATGAAACAGCGTGTGGCCCTGGCCATGTCGCTTATAACCGATCCTGACTTCATCATACTGGATGAGCCCACCTCCGCTCTGGATATGCTCACACAGGCCAATATCATGAATGTGCTGACCCGTTTAAAAGAGGAGATAGATATAAGCTTTATACTGATAACACATGATGTCAGCACTTCCAGTGAGATTGCAGATATGGCAGCAATAATGTATGCAGGTCACATTGTGGAGTTTACAGATGCCTATACATTTTTTGGTGAACCCTGGCATCCCTATTCGCGCCGTCTAATGGAGAGTGTTCCCACACTGGAGGCCGAGGATGATAAACTGGGCTTTATACCGGGACAGCCGCCGAGCCTGTTACACCCTCCTCAGGGATGCAGATTCGCCGAGAGGTGTGATGAGGAATTTGAATTATGTTCTGAGGAGCCGCCTTTGTTCGAACCGGAAGAAGGGCATAAGGTTAAATGCTGGCTATATCGGGAAGGTGATAAGTAATGACTGCAGAAGATAACAGAATTCTGGTTGAGGCCAGAGATCTGCACACACACTTTGAGATTAAAAAATGGGGATTTCTGCACCAGGGCTTTGTAAAAGCTGTTGATGGTGTCAACTTCACCGTGGATAAAGGCGAATCTATCTCACTTGTGGGGGAATCCGGCTGCGGCAAGAGCTCACTGGCCAAGACGATTCTCGGGATTCACGAACCCCGGGAGGGAGAGCTGATATTCGATGGCCAGAAGATAGATTATGGTGACAAGGAGCAGATGAAGAGATATCAGAAAATGACCGGCTTCGTGCAGCAGGATCCCTACGGAGCTCTGCCTCCTTTTATGAGCATCCGGAAAATCATGGAGGAGCCGATGATAGTCAATGGCATCAATGACCGCAGCCAGAGACTTGATAGAATAAAAGATGTCATGCATGAGCTAAAACTCACGCCGGTCGATGATTATCTGAAGAAATTTCCCCATATGCTCAGCGGGGGAGAACAGCAGCGGGTGGTTCTGGCCCGGGCTCTGGTCTTAAACCCCAAGCTGATATTTGCCGATGAGCCGGTTTCGATGCTCGATGCCTCGGTGCGGGTGGAGATACTGGAGCTGATTGAGAAAATACAGGCTGAGCGGGATGTGGCCATAATCTATATCACCCATGACCTCTCGACGGTGCGCTATTTCTCCAGGCGCATACTCGTCATGTACGGGGGCAAGCTGGTGGAAAAATCTCCGGTCAAGGATCTGTTGAGAGAGCCGGCACATCCCTATACACGGGCACTGCTGGAGGCCATCTCCGAACCCGATGCCTCCAATATTGACACCTATAAGGATGTACCACCCGGAGAGCCACCCAGCCTTTTAAATCCTCCGGATGGATGCAGATTTCATCCCCGCTGTCGGCATAAGATAGACGGGCTCTGTGATGAGGATGTGCCCCCTGAATTCGATGTGGGGGAGGAACGCAAAACCGCCTGCTGGCTCTATAAAGATGAGGAGGATGCAGAGGATGTCGCGGTCTAAACTTAAGTTAATGCTGATTGTGGCCCCTGTCCTGATGTTTGCGGGCTGGGCGCTCTTTTTCGGAATAATTCTGGATCTGATTGTGAACAACTATTTCATCAACTTCGTGGGCTATGTCCTGATGATGTCGGGGTTTTTCATGGGAATGATGGCCATCTTCTTCTACGGAGGTGCTGGCAGCAGACCGGAAGAGCTTGAAGATAATATGGAGGATTTAAGGACCGGAGGGGGAGAAATACCCGAGGGTTATTCACCCTATCAGCGTGAGATCGATTATGATGAGGAAGAGCTGAAAGAATTCATGGAAAAGAGGATGGAAGATACAGAGCGGGAGCAGGAGGATTGAGAGTAAAAAAAATGAATGAAGAGCAAAAATCCCGGGCGGCTGATCTGCCCGGGATTTTGCCTTGATATATGAAAAAATATGTAAATCAACGGAAATAAAAATGGTGCCGAGGGTGGGATTCGAACCCACACAGGCTAAAGAGCCCACAGCGCCCTCAACGCTGCGCGTCTGCCAGTTCCGCCACCTCGGCTGATACAGTATATATTATACCATAAAATTTGCCGCTGTCAACCATGAAATCTCCAGAGGCCTATTTAAGCCACCTTAAAGGAATATTTTTTTGTATCAAGAACTATAGCAATAAGGCAAAAAATCTGGAGGTAGATATAAGTGGTTTCCCTTGATAGAGCACTGATCAGCGTCTGGGATAAAACCGGTCTGGAAGAGCTTGCCGCATCGCTGGAAAAGAACGATATAGATATGATCGCCACCGGCGGTACGGCTGAATATCTCAGAGAGGCGGGTTTTGAGGTAGAACCTGTCTCTGAGATCACTGGCAGCGAGGAGATGCTATCCGGGCGGGTAAAGACTCTGCATCCGGCACTTTATGCCGGTATTTTAGCCCGCCGCGATGTCGAAGATGATATGGAACAGCTGGACGAGAATGGCATTATGCCCATCGATATAGTGGTCTGCAACCTCTACCCCTTTCATGAGCAGGTGGAAAAATCTCCCGGGGATGTCTCAGGTGCTGCCGGGATGATCGATATCGGTGGTGTGAGTCTGCTCAGGGCTGCGGCCAAAAATTACCGGGATGTCTGCGTGCTGTCCAGCCCTGAACAGTACGGTGAGATGATCTCAGCTTTAGAGGAGGATGGTCCAGATGGTGATAAACGCCAGCACTGGGCTGAAAGAGCCTTTGCCCGTGTGACCTGTTATGATGCCGATATCAGCGCCAATTTTCCCGCCTGGCAGGGGGAGGATATGGATGAGCTGAGCATCCTGGCCGGTAAAAAACATTATGATCTGAAATATGGTGAGAACCCTCACCAGAAAGCTGCTCTCTACCGGAGCTTTTTTCAGGACGGAGATGATATGAGTGACAGCCTGCTCGATGCCCGCCAGCTAAATGGTGACGAGCTTTCCTTTAACAATATCAGGGATGCAGCTGCTGCCGTGGAGATAATGCAGGAGTTTCCCGACAGGCCGGCTGCTGTGATCATCAAGCACACCAATCCCTGTGGACTGGCCCTGGGCAGCTCACCCGTGGTTGCCTTCAGAAGGGCCTATGCGGGCGATCCCCAGTCGGCCTACGGGGGTATAGCAGGTCTCAACAGAGAGATAACACCTGCCGTGGCCAAGGAGATGGCCGGGGGCAGAAAATTTCTGGAAGTTGTTGTGGCACCTGATTTTACCGATGAGGCCTGTGAGATATTAATCGACCGCTGGAGCGATATCAGGCTGCTGGCCCTGGAGGATATTCATTCTGCCGCTACAGGTCACGAGATCAACACACTGCCGGGAGGTTTTCTGCTGCAGGAAAAGGACCTGCACAGCACCACGGCTGAGGATCTGGAGGTTGTGGTCGGCGGGGAGCTGGATGAGGAGGAAGAGGATGAGCTCATCTTTGCCTGGAAGGCTGTAAAGCACGTAAAATCGAATGCCATAGTGCTGGCCCGTGATAATGCCCTCGTCGGGGTGGGAGCAGGTCAGATGAGCCGCATAGATGCCCTGCATCTCGCCGGCAAAAAAGCTTCCGGACGCCAGCGGGGAGGTATTCTGGCCTCAGATGCTTTCTTTCCCTTTGCCGATGCCATACAGGAGGCCGAGGAGCTCGGTGTGGGAACCATCATCCAGCCCGGTGGGTCTATCAGAGATGCTGAGGTAAAAAAAGCCTGTGAGCGGGCCGGTATACGCATGGTCTTTACAGGCACAAGGCATTTTCGCCACTGAACTTGACATCAGAAGATCATAGTAATATAATTGATTAAAACAATCATAAGTGATAAAAGGCTGTGAAGGGACTACCATCCTGGAGCCGGGAGAGGAAAACCTCTTATCCGAGGCCAGTAATGCTCTCCGGAGGCCGCCGTTATCGGCTGTAAGGTGGTGCTTCTCTGTGGAGCACAATTAGAGTGGAACCGCGAACTTAACCCGTTCGTCTCTAGCAACTGGAGGCGGACGGGTTTTTAAATTTCTAAAAATATGAGGAGGTAGAATATCATGAAAAAGGTCAGGCTGCCCGATGGATCGGAACTGGAAGTGACAGGGGACAGCACTGTGGAGGATATAGCCTATGAGATAGGAAGCAATCTCGGCGATGATGCAGTTGCGGGGGAGGTAAATGGTGATGCTGTCGATCTTTACTTCCAGCCCCGGGATGGAGATGAGGTCAATATAATAACCCGTGACAGTGAGAGGGGTGTGGATATCATCCGCCATACCGCCTCACACATAATGGCACATGCCGTCAAAGAGATATATAATGATGTAAAACTGGCAATCGGTCCCACCACAGATGATGGTTTTTATTATGATTTTGATCTGGAGACGACCATATCCTCCGAGGATTTTCCCGGGATCAAGGAGAAGATGGAGGATATCATAGATCGGGATATGGAGATAAGAAGAGTCGAACTTCCCCGGGAAGAAGCTATAGAGCTGATGGAAAAGAGGGGAGAGGAATACAAGCTGGAGCTGATCGAGGAGCTCGATGATCAATATATCAGCTTCTACAGACAGGGAGATTTTATCGATCTCTGCCGGGGGCCGCATCTTCCCCGCACGGGCCGGATGACAGCCTTTGATCTCCTCTCCGTGGCCGGTGCATACTGGCGGGGAGATGAAGATAACCCCATGCTGCAGAGAATTTACGGCACCGCCTTTGCCACAGAGGAGGAGCTGGATGAGCATCTGGAGATGCTGGAGGAGGCCAAAAAACGCGATCACCGCAAACTCGGTCAGGAGCTGGATCTATTCAGCCTCCACGATGAGGGTAAGGGCTTTCCCTTCTTCCATCCTAAAGGAATGGTCATATGGAATGAACTGCTCGATTTCTGGCGGGAACAGCACAGGGAGTTCGGCTATGAAGAGGTTAAATCTCCCATACTGCTCGATAAAAAGCTGTGGAAGAGATCCGGCCACTGGGATCACTACAAGGATAATATGTACTTCACGGAGATCGATGAAGATGAACATGCTGTAAAACCCATGAACTGTCCCGGTGTCATCAAAATATATAACAGCAAACTGCACAGCTACCGGGATTTCCCCATCCGCCTGGGTGAGCTGGGCCTGGTGCACAGGCACGAGCGCTCCGGCACACTGCACGGGTTGATGAGGGTCAGGGCCTTCACCCAGGATGATGCCCATATATTCTGCCTGCCCTCACAGATAGAAGAGGAGCTGAGCGGTGTCATAGAGCTGGTCGAGGTGCTCTACAGCGCTTTTGACTTTGATTACAATGTGGAGCTCAGCACCAAACCGGATAATGCCATGGGTGACGATGCTCTCTGGGAAAGAGCCACCGAAGCCCTGGAAAATGCCATCGTCAAGAACGGTCTGGATTATGTTATCAATGAGGGTGATGGGGCATTTTACGGTCCCAAGATTGATTTCAACCTGGAGGACTGTCTGGGCAGGACCTGGCAGTGTGGTACAATTCAGCTCGACTTTCAGATGCCCGAGCGCTTCGATCTGACCTATATTGGGGAGGATGATGAGGAGCATCGCCCGGTAATGATACACAGGGCTATTTTTGGCAGCATAGAGAGGTTCATAGGCATCCTCATCGAGCATTTCGGCGGAGCATTCCCGGCCTGGCTGGCACCCGTCCAGGCCAAAGTGATACCGGTCTCCCAGGATCAGCATGATTATGCCTGCCGGATCAGGGATGAGCTGAAGGAATCCGATATACGCAGTGAAGTTGATCTCAGGGATGAACAGGTCAGCTACAAGATCAGGGAGGCTCAGGTCGAGCAGGTCCCCTATATGATCATAGTCGGTTCGCGTGAGGAGGAATCGGGAACTGTTTCGGTCCGTCACCGCCGGGAAGGAGACCAGGGTGAGAGGGAACTGACTGAGTTTATAGAGGATTTGAGGACTGAGATTGAAGAAAAAAGGAGTTGACTTCTTCCACCTGTTCTGGTATTATACAATATGACAATAAAGAAGGAGCGCCTGCTTCTCACCAATGATAGGATCATTGGTCAATAATCTTTACCCTGCCACTGCTGTAACAGCAGGGGAAGATTGTGCGATTTAAGCGGGCCAGATTCGGCCCGCTTTTTAATTTCTATCAGGAGGTGTATAAAATCGTAGAAGACCTGCGGGTCAATGACGAAATTCGTGCCAGGGAGATTCGACTTGTGGATGCGGATGGCGAACAGATCGGCATCAAATCATTTGAAGAAGGTTTGGAAGAGGCTGAGGAAAGGGGAGTTGACCTTGTGGAGGTGGCCCCCCAGGCTGATCCTCCGGTCTGTAAGCTGATGGATTATGGCAAATACAAATACGAGCAGGCCAAGAAGGAAAAAGAAGCCAAGAAAAAGCAGAATGTCATGAATGTTAAGGAAGTGCAGATGGGAGTTAAGATCGATGATCATGATTTTGACGTAAAATTAAAGCAGGCGCGCCGCTTTCTTAACGATAAAGATAAAGTCAAGGTAAGGGTCAAATTCAGAGGCCGGGAGCTGGCCCATAAGGAGCTCGGATACGACCTCATGGACAGGATCAAAGAAGGCACAGAGGATCTGGGCTCTGTGGAGAGCGGCCCAACCATGGAAGGCCGCGATATGTTCATGCATATAACACCTGATAGCGATAAAGAGAACTAGTGGAGGAGGGATAACTATGTCTGATAATAAGATGAAAACACATAAGGGTATAGCCAAACGCATAAAGAAGACGGGCACCGGAAAGCTGATGTATAAAAAAGGTTTCAGAAATCATAAACAGGTAAAGAAAGCTTCTGCCCGCAAGAGACGCCTCAAGAAGGAAAAAGAGCTGGAGAATACGCATGCCAATGATTACAGACAGATGATACCATATCAATAAAGCCAATAATTTATCGTCTGCAGAGGAAAGGAGTGTGGAATCATGCCTAGAGTTAAGAGGGGCAGCAAAGCCAGAAAACGCCGCAAAAAGGTTCTGAAAAACGCCAAGGGTTATTTTGGCGCCAAGAGCAAACTCTTCCGTCCCGCCAAACAGCAGGTTATGAAATCTCTGGAATATGCCTATAGGGACAGAAAGAATAAAAAGCGGGAGTTTCGCCGTCTTTGGATCACCCGCATAAATGCTGCTGCCAGACAGGAAGGGCTTTCCTACAGCCGCTTTATAAATGGCCTCAAACAGGCTGATGTGGAGCTCGACAGAAAGATCATGGCCGATCTGGCCGTAAACGATAAGGAAGCTTTTTCCGAGCTGGTGGAGCTCGCTAAAGAAGAACTTGAGAACTAAAATTTATTCAGCACTCAATAAGGCCCCGGTTCTCCGGGGTTTTTTGCTTTATTATGCGGAGGGATCACATATATGGAAGAGATAACGAGCCGCCAGAATTCCCGTGTTAAAGAGCTGATCAAGCTGCAGAGCAAAAAGCACCGCCGTCAGAAACAGCAGTTTCTGCTGGAGGGTTTTACCCTCATCGAGTCTGCCCTCAAAGCCGGGGCCGAGATAGAAGGTGTCTATCTCGACAGCAGCATTGAGCCCGGAGAGAAGCTGGACAGCATCAGGGAGATGATCGCCGACGGCGTCCCTGTCATAAATCTGGCTCCCCGGCTGATGGAGGAGGTTTCCACCACAGTCAATCCCCAGGGCATAGTGGCTGTGGCCAGGCGCCGGACGGCCTCACTGGAGGATATGCTGACAGCGGAAGGCCCTCTGCTGCTGCTTGCGCAGGTGCAGGACCCGGGCAATGCGGGCACACTGATCAGAAGCGCTTCAGCTGCCGGAATAGATGGCATAATAGCACTCAAGGGGACCGTGGAGCTCTATAATCCCAAAGTTATAAGATCGAGCATGGGGGGGATATTTAAACCCACAATCTGTCCCGATGTTGAGCCTGAGGATTTTATCAAAACAGCACTTGAGGTGGCCGAGGAGAGGCGTCTGATACTGACCGATCCTGAAGCCGACCAGAACTATTTTGATATTGCCTACAGACAGGATGAAATCTTTGTCATAGGCAACGAAACGGGCGGTATTCCGGCCGAGCTGCGCAGCATAAATCACGTGCCGGTCAGAATTCCCCTGCCAGGTGATTTACAATCCTTAAATGCTGCTATAGCCGGATCTATAGTTATTTTCGACTGGGTGAGACAGAATCATTAAATTTTATTAAATTTGTGTCCGTTTTGGTTGTTAATTTCAATAGCTTATGATATAATTTAACAAACGAGCTGGATAATATTCCTGGGTAAGGGAGTGGTCATTTTGAACATGGCCTCATCATTTTTCTGGCAGATCTTTGAGAAGACGGGATCTCTATCGGCCTATCTGGCTTATAGAGAGATCTTTGAGCGGGCATCAGAAGACGAGAAAAAATATCTTTTAAAAGGCTGAGAAGGAGAACAAGTAACCGGTGATAAATAACATAAGCCCGGTGAATTTCACTCTGGAGCCGGCTGCCGAAATAAATTAGTAGGCAGTTCCGGGAAAAAATCCCGTTATCAATATCCTGAGCGGTCCTGGCTCTCTCTTTTTTACATCAATTTTTAGCGATTGGTTAGGACAAATAGGGTGGTAGCGCGAGTCTCTCGTCCCTGCTGGGCGGGAGATTTTTTTATGTAATCACTGCAGGAGGTGGGCATTATGGATGTAGATAAAACAATTGCAGAGATCGAGGAAAATTTTGCCGAGGATTTCAGCCGGATTGAGAGCCTGGACGAGCTGGAGGAGACCAGAGTGGCCTATCTGGGCAAAGAGGGTGAAGTGCAGCAGCTTTTCAATATGATGGGGTCTATAGATGAGGAAAAGCGTCCAGTTCTGGGCAAAGCTGCCAATAGACTCAAAGGCGAGATAGAGCAGAAGCTGGAGTCAAAACAGGAAGAGCTGGAAGCGGAGCTCAAGGCTGAGAAGATGAAGGAGGAGAGTATAGATGTTACACTGCCGGGAGCGGAGCTTAATGCCGGCAGTTATCATCCTCTCAGCATCGTTACCAGAGAGCTTGAGGATATATTCATAAGTATGGGGTTTAAGATCGCGGAGGGCCCTGAAGCCGAGGATGAATATTACAATTTTAAAGCCCTCAATATCCCCGAGGACCATCCGGCCCGCGATCTGCAGGATACTCTCTATCTGAACGATGATATGCTTCTGCGCACACATACCTCACCCGTGCAGGTGAGGACCATGGAGAAGACCGATCCCCCCATCCGCATTATAGCCCCCGGCCGTGTTTACAGGGCGGATGAGCTCGACGCCTCTCATTCCCCTGTGTTTCATCAGCTGGAGGGGCTTGTTGTCGATGAGAATATAACCTTCGGTGATCTGAAAGGAACGATCAGAATAATGGTGGAGGAGATCTATGGCGAGAAACGGGATGTGAGATTTCGGCCCAGCTACTTTCCCTTCACCGAACCCAGTGCTGAAGTCGATGTCTCCTGTGGTGTATGCGGGGGAGAAGGCTGCCGCCTCTGCTCCGATACCGGCTGGCTGGAAATTATGGGTTCCGGCCTGGTCCACCCCAGGGTGCTGGAGATGTCCGGCATTGATCCCGATCAGTACAGCGGATTTGCCTTCGGTATGGGTATAGACAGAATTGCCATGCTCAAGTACGGTATAGAGGATATCAGGCTGCTCTTCGAAAATGACCGGAGATTCTTAAGACAGTTCAAATAATTATCGTTCTGGAGGAGATATCATGAAACTATCCTATAACTGGCTGAATTCATACCTGGATATACCGTTCAGTCCTGCAGAACTGGCCCGCAGGCTGACAATGGCGGGTCTGGAAGTTGAGAAGATGGAATATCTGGGCCAGGGGCTGGAATATATTGTTGTGGGCAGGATAGAAAAAGTGGAAGAACACCCCGGAGCAGACGGCCTTCATGTGTGTCAGGTGGACTTTGCCGGGGAAGAGAGGCAGATAGTATGTGGTGCCGATAACGTCAGACCCGGGCTGAAGGTTCCGGTGGCACTGCCCGGGATCGAAATTCCCGCAGGTGAAAAAGTCGAGGAAAAGCGCATAGAGGGTGTAAGATCTCAGGGCATGATCTGTTCCGAGGATGAGCTCGGTCTCACCGACGAGAAAAAAGATGTGATTATGGAGCTGCCCGAAAATTACGGGACAGGCAGCAAGTTCATCTCTGAGGCCGGCCGCGATGATTATGTTTACAAGCTGGATCTAACCCCCAATTACGCCCGCTGTCTGGGCCTGCTGGGCATCGCCCGGGAGATAAAGGCCCTGACAGAAGAGGAGATTGAGATAAACTGGCCGGAGAGATCGATCGATTTTCGGGGCGAATCATCTGTCAGCATAGAGGTCGAAGATAAAGAGCTCTGTCCCCGTTATACAGCCCGGCTGATGGAGAATGTGGAGATTAAACCCTCCCCTGACTGGATACAGGAACGCCTCAGGGCGGTGGGCATAAGGCCGATCAACAATGTCGTGGATATAACCAATTATGTCATGCTCGAATACAATCAGCCCCTTCACGCCTTCGACTTTGCCGAAATAG